>CAYNOM010000209.1:0-9239 GCA_964398415.1 uncultured Polyangiales bacterium
GGCCCAGGCTCCGAGGCCCAAGGCGGCGCCCGTGCCGGCCGAGGTGAGCGCCCTCTACCCCGCGAAGCGAAACCCTGCCTACACCCTCGATCGTCCCCTGACCAAGGAGAGCGTGGCGGCCCGCTACAACAACTACTACGAGTTCACGACCGACAAGGAACGCGTGGCCGAGCTGTCGAAGGACTTCCCGGTGCGTCCCTGGTCGATCGAGGTCACAGGCCTGTGTCACAAGCCCCAGCGCTTCGACATCGACGCGCTCGTCAAGCTCATGCCCCTCGAAGAGCGTCTGTATCGCTTTCGGTGCGTGGAGGCCTGGTCGATGGCGGTGCCGTGGACGGGCTTTTCGCTGTCGCGCTTGCTCGCGCGGGTAGAGCCCAAGGCGAACGCGCGCTTCGTGCGCCTCGTGTCTTTCAACAAGCCGGAGCTCGCCGAGGGGCAGCGCGAGCAAACCTGGTATCCGTGGCCGTACTTCGAGGGCCTGACCATGGCCGAGGCCAACAACGAGCTCACGCTGCTTGCGACGGGCATCTACGGCCATCCCCTGCCGCCGCAGCACGGGGCTCCGATCCGGCTGGTGGTGCCCTGGAAGTACGGATTCAAGAGCATCAAGGGCATCGTGCGCATCGAGCTCACCGACGCGCAGCCTCCCACGTTTTGGAACCAGCTCGCGGCCAGTGAGTACGATTTTTGGGGCAACGTGATCCCATCGCAGCCGCACCCGCGTTGGTCACAGGCGAGCGAGCGCGACATCGAAACGGGCGAGCGGCGCATGACCCTGCTGTACAACGGCTACGCAACACAGGTTGCTTCGCTTTACAAGCAAGGGTAGGCTCCGCGCCGGCGATTTCAGAGGTACCGGAGAGGACCAGCAGTGGCGAGAAAGAACCGCGGCAGATTCGATAGAAACGCGTACGGCGACGACGACGACGACGACGTTCGCGACGACCACGTCAAGCTAGACGGCGTGGTGTCCCAGGTGTTCGCCGGAGGCCAGTTCGAGGTGCAGACCGATGCCGGCGCCGTGGTGCGCGCGCGTCTCTGCGGTCGCATGCGCAAGTTCCGCATTCGCGTCATCCTCGGCGACCGAGTCACCGTCGCCCTCTCGCCCTACGATCTCAGTCACGGCATGATCGTCTTCCGCGCCAAGTGAGCGCGAAGCCGTCGCTCTTCCTGGACGCTGTGCGTATGCTGCGTCGATGAGTGACGCCGTGCGCACCATCCACCGAATCTGCCCCCTGTGTGAGGCGACCTGCGGCATCCGCGTGCAGGTGAAAGACGATCGCATCGTCGACCTACGTGGCGACGAGCACGACCCGTTCTCGCGCGGGTTCGTCTGCCCCAAGGTGATGGGGCTCGAGGGGCTCGAGCGAGACCCCGACCGACTCACGCGCCCCTTGCGCAGACGCGGCCGAGACTTCGAGGAGATCGGCTGGGAGGAGGCCTTCGCGGAGGCCATCGCGGGGCTCGCGTTGGTACGCAAGCAGCATGGACCCAATGCGGTCGGCACCTACGTGGGCAATCCCAGCGCCCACAGCCTGCATGCCATGGTGTACGGCCCCTTGCTCCAGCGCGCGCTCGGCACGAAAAATCGCTTCAGCGCCAGCTCGGCCGATCAGCTTCCGAAGATGGTGAGCGCGGGACTCATGTTCGGTGCGGGTCTCACCGTGCCCGTGCCTGACATCGATCGCACCCAGTATCTGCTCGTGCTTGGCGGAAACCCGCGCGTGTCGAACGGCAGCCTGATGACGGCGCCCGACATGCCTGGGCGACTCGATGCGATCCGTGCACGCGGCGGCAAGGTGGTGGTCGTCGATCCGCGGCGCAGCGAGACGGCCCAGAAGGCGAGCGAGCACGTGTTCATCCGCCCTGGGAGCGACGCGGCCTTTCTGTTCGCGCTCGTGCACGTGATGTTCGCCGAGGGCAGGGTGCGTCTTGGCGCCTGCGACGGGCTCGTGAAGGGTCTCGAAACCGTGCGCGAGATCGCGGGCCGCTTCTCACCGGAGCGCGTCGAACGCTTCACGGCCGTGCCTGCGTCGGTGACACGCCGCATTGCACGCGAGCTGTGCGAGGCCGAGGCCGCGGCCTGCTACGGCCGCATCGGCACCACGTGCCAGCGCTTCGGCTCGCTCGCGAGCTTGGCGGTCGATCTCGTCAACGTGCTCAGCGGCAATCTCGATCGGCCGGGGGGTGCGATGTTCACGCGGCCAGCGGCGACGCGCGGCGCGAATCGCAGGCCAGATGCGCTCGGGGGCCAGGGTGTGCGGCTCGGCGAGAGGAAGAGCCGGGTGCGCGCGCTGCCCTCCATGTTTGGCGAATTCCCCGTCGCGGCGCTGGCCGAGGAGATCCTGACGCCGGGCGACGGACAAATCCGCGCCATGCTCACCATCGCGGGCAATCCCGTGTCGAGCGCTCCTGGCGTCGCAGGTCTCGACGAGGCGTTTGCGTCGCTCGAGCACATGGTGTCGGTCGACTTCTACGTGAACGAGACCACGCGGCACGCCCACGTCATCTTGCCGCCGCCCGCGCCGCTCTCGAAGAGCACCTACGATCTTGCGCTGTATCAGCTCGCGGTGCGCAACGTCGCGAAGTACTCGCCCGCGGCGCTGCCGCGCGCAGAGGGCCAGCCCGACGAGTGGGAGATTCTCGCCACCCTGGCCAAGGGATTGCTGGGCATGGCCGAGCTCGACCTCGCGCGTGCCGACGACTTCATGCTCGCTCAGCTCGTGAAAGACGAGGTCTCTGATGGCGGACGTTGGGATGGGCTCACCGCGGCGGAGGTGCTCGACGAGCTCGGCAAGACTCCGGGCCCTGAGCGCGTGCTCGATCTGTTTTTGCGCATCGGAGCCCACGGCGATGGTTTTGGTCGAAAGCCCGAGGGGCTGTCGCTCGCACGCCTGCGTGAGCACCCCCATGGCATCGACCTCGGTGCGCTGACGCCCGAGCTGCCCGCGGTGCTGCGCACGCCCGACGCGCGCATCGACCTCGCGCCCGAGCTGCTCGTGGGAGACGTGGCACGGCTCGAAGCCGAGCTCGACGCGGAGCCGGCAGCATTCGTGATGATCGGCCGCCGGCAGCTGCGCAACAACAACTCTTGGATGCACAACTTGCCTGTGCTCGCCAAGGGGCCGCACCGCTGCACCCTGCTCGTGCATCCAGATGATGCCCACAGGCTCGGTCTTGCAAACGGCGACCAAGCGGAGGTGGAGAGCGCGGTGGGCGCGCTCTGCGCGGAGGTATCGGTGAGTGACGAGATGATGCCGGGCGTCGTCTCGCTGCCCCATGGCTTCGGTCACGCCGCCGAAGGGGTGCGCCTTTCTTCTACGCATCTTCAGCCCGGGCCCAACGTGAATCTCATCTCGGATCCCGGATTTCTCGATGCTGTGAGCGGCAACGCGGCCTTCAACGGCCTGCCCGTGCGCTTGCGGCGTGCTGTCGTGTAACCCGCGCACTCGCGCCCACCACGCCTGTGTAGACGCACAGATCTCACCCCTGATCCTGTCGTGAAGTGCTCGCTTTGGGCCGAGCCAATGGGGTCTGTCCCGCGCTACGATGGAGACGAGCAGCCATGGCGCGACCGAAGAGCGGCGACGAAGGGCCCACGCGGGACGGGGGCGGTGGTGGTGGCGAGGGCGACCACCCGGGCGCCTACGTCCAGGTGGTGGGTGCACCACGTCGTCGCAAGTCTTCCGGCAAGCTGCCGGTTCAGTCGGGAGAGCGCGCGACGGAGGACTCGAGCTCGACCTACTCGCAAGGGCAGAAGATCGAGGAACGTGTGCCTGTCGCGGGTCGCCATGCGCGGTCGCCAGGTCGCGGCCGGGCCCACGGCCCATTGGGAGTCGAGGCCCCCGCGAATCGAACGCAGGCCGCGCACACGCACGATTCCGCGCCGCGCTACCACGATCATACCGGTCGCTTTCGCGCGCCCGTGGCAGCCAAGGCGATCGTCGAGGTGGATGGACGCAGGGCGACGCCTTCGTCCGTGAGCGACGACGAGCCCGGGGTCGAGCTGCCGAGCGGCGGCGCGCTGCTCGATGCGCCGCCGGACCTGGACGAGCTGCCCCAGGCGGCATCGTTCGCGTCCGGGCCCCCCTACGACAACGACGAAGACGCGGGGTCCTTCGACGGCTCGGCCAACACCAACCAGCAGGCGGCCATGGTGCGAGCGAGCGTGCGGCCCATGCCGTCCTCGCCCTCCTCGCGCCCGTCGCTGCGCCCGACTGTTCCGTCGGTGCTCGACGCGCGGCCCGATCTGCGCTCGGAGCCACCGGCACCCAAGGGAACTCCCTGGGGCCTGATTCTCAGCGTGGCGGCGCTCTCGTCGATCATTGCCGCGGCGGGCGTCGTGGCGCTTCAGGAGTGGCTACGCACCGAAGACGCGCCCGCTTCCGCGCTGGTGGCACCGGCTTCTGCACCCACTCCGCCGAGCGCGCCACGCGTCGCGAAGGTTGTCGAGAAGGTCCCCGCGGCGCCGGCCCCTGCGGCACCGGTTCCCGCCGCGCCCACACCCGCGCCCGAGGAGGTGGTGGCACAGCCGGCCGTGGCAACCGAGGCCCCGCCCGCTGCGACCGCGCAACCCATGGCCGAAGAAAGCACGTCCCGCGCGAAGCGCCGCAACGCGCGCAGAGGCATGGTTTCCGCAACGAGCGCAGAGGCTCAGCAGGGCGGCGACCACGACAAGCCTGCGCCGTCGCGCGCACAGCCTGATCCGGCTGATCCGGCGACTCCCGATCAGGCGCCTTCCGCGCCAACCCTAGGCCTGCCCAACAACCCCTACGCCTACTGACGCGCGGACCATTGGTCGACAGCTCTTCAGCGCGAGATGGGCGGAAAGCGAAAGCTCGTGCCTCGTGCGATGACGTCGAGCGCACGCGCGTGCAGGTTGCGTCGATAGTCGCCAAGCAGCGGGCCGCGATGGGGCGCGAGCTGGGCGGCCCTTGCGATGGCTTCGGGCAAGACTTGCGACGCGTCGACAGCGGCGTCCACCAGCTGCTCGTGGGCCGCGCGCGTGCCCCCGATGCGCGCTCCCGTGAGCATCATCTCGCGGAGCAGAAGCGGCGCGATACGCAGCTCGAGTAGCGCCCACATCCCAGGATGCAGCGGAAAGCCGAGGGCGAGCTCGGGCAGGCAGATGAAGCCCCGATCAGAACGCATGACACGAAAGTCTTGGCACAGCGCGATCATGACGCCGATGCCGAAGGCGTGGCCGTTGATCGCCGCACAGCTCGGCACGGGCAGAGCGAGCAAACGCGCGCAGAGCTGCACCGCACGCTCCACGATGTCGGCCGCCACGTCGGGATCAGCGAGCGCGGCCTGGTCGAAGCCCGTCGAGTAAAACTTGCCCTCACCCGTGATCACGAATGCGGCGGGGCCTCGGCTCTGCTCGACCTCGTCCAAGGCTGTGTGCATGGCATCGAGAAACGCATGGTGGACGAGGTTCTCGCCCGCGCACAGCTCGAGCACGTACACGGCGCCTTCGCGGCGCACGCGGATCAGCGCACTGGTCACGGCTGGGTCTCGGCTGCGATGGCGAGGAGCGCGTTCGCCACGTCTCTCGGCCGTGTGAAGGGAGCGTCGTGTCCGGCTTCGATCCACGCGTACGGCACGCCCTCCGCGTCGAAGCGTGCTCGCGCGTGCGCGCAGGGAAACGCGTCGGGCGTGTGACGACAGAACAGGTAGTGGCGCGGCAGTCGAAGCGCGTGCGGTGCGTCGAGCACGAGGGGCGTGAGCGAGGGGCCCACGGGGGTTTCGCACAGGCGCGCGTTCAGCCAGTCGGCATCGGCCTGGGGTAGCTCGTCGCTTGCAGCGAGCGGACGCGGCGCAAGCCAGGCCGAGGGGTCGAGCGGCGGCATGGGCACCCCGGTGAGCGAGGGGGGCACGAGGTCGACCGCACGCTCGCCATGGCGCGGCACCGGCGCGTCGAGGAACACGAGGGCGGCGATGCGCGCATGGGCACGTTGGCTCGCCGCCTGGATCACGAGCCCTCCCTGGCTGTGCCCGACCAGGATCGCGCGCGTCAGGTCTTCGAGCTCGAGCAGGCGCGTGACGTGCTCGGTGTAGGTGTCGAGCGTGACAGGCTGCGGCTTGACGTGGGCATGCTCGCCCGCGCCCGGCAAGCTCGGCGCGTACACGCGATGCCCTTCGGCTTCGAGCAACGGACGCAGTCGCGCAAAGCTGAAGCCGCCGCGAAAGGCACCGTGGATGAGGACGAAATCGGCCATGTCAGTCGTCGAGCACGAGTTGCATGTACTCGCGCCCCTTGATGCCCGCGTAGCGCGAGAGATCGAGGTGCGCCGAGAGCTTTTGGATCTGTGTCTGATAGTCGGGGTGCTGCGTCATCGCTTCGTAGGCCTCGACGTCGTCGAACCAGCGCAGGTTCGTGAAGTGGGTCGGGTCTTCGAGGCTGCGGATCAGTTTGCGGCCGCGAAAGCCCGCGTGCCCCTGCATGAAAGCGAGAAACGTCCGCGACTGCTCGACGTAGGCGTCTGCGCTCTCGTGCGCATCTTTCGTGAAGGCCTGGCTCACCACGATGATCATGGGCCGAAGGTGGCACGCCTCCCCGCGCTGCGAAAGTGGCTCGGGGCGGCTCCCCGCATGAAGCAGGGCTCAGGGCCGTGCGCGCAGGGCGACGCCCAGCATGGCTACCCCATGCTCGTCGAAGTTGCTGTGTAGGTCGCCGGTGGCGTCGAGGCGTAGGATCTCCAGAGGCGGCGGTGCGCCTGCGGCCGGTGGATGCAAGTTGCCCTCGCGGTCGACGAGGGTGCCCGTCTCGCGGATCAGGTCGAACATCGTGGCCAGGGTCGGATCGACCGTGTCGAGGGGCTCTCGCGACGCCACCACGAACAGTTGGGCTTCGCCGCGTGTCTCCGCGAGCAGGCCCTCCGGTGCGCGAAAGATGGCGACGCGCGTCATGTCGGCCTGGTCTTGCCGCACGAGCTCGCCGGTTTGTCCGTCGGGCGCCACGTAGATCATGCGCACGTGGGCCAAAACCTCGAGCTCGACCGTGATCCACAGCGTGTCATCGTGGGAGAGCTGCTCGCCGGGACAGAGCGGCTCGCGCGCGCCGTTGCGCTCGACGAGCAGATACAGCTCGAGGTCGTGGCCGGGACCGCTCGAGGCACCGCAACCGTCGGCTCGGCGCGGGGCGTGCTGGGGCGCGGCGCCGCAGCCAAAGCCTAGGACCCAAAGGGAGCTCAGGACGAGCGGAAGACCGGTGCTGAAAAGACGCCAGGCGGCGCGACGCATGACGCCATGGTAACCGAGAAGCCGCGCGAGCCCCTTGCGACAAGCCCCCGCTCCGGCGTAATTCACCCACTGGTCAATTGTAGAGGGGGCCACGTTGACGCTGGTATCGAAGACCTACTGGGGCGGCGCCCCGTACAACTTCCGCACGAAGCCTGCGGCCGAGGTCGAGCCACTCGTGCTCAAGGCCGCGGATTTTCGCGAGTTTTCTGGGATGTACTACACCCCGAAGGGACGCCCACGGCCGCGCGTGGCGGTGGTGTGCATGCATCCGCGCGTCGATTTCACACGTCATTACACCTTTCCGCGGCTGCTCGAGGCAGGCATCGGCTGTCTCGGGGCCAACACGCGAAACCCCAACAACGACACCGACACGATCCACGAGGACATCATCCTCGACGTGGCGGCCTCGGTGCGCTTTCTGAAGAACCACCGCGGCGTCGAGAAGGTGGTGTTGATCGGCAACTCGGGCGGAGGCTCGCTCAACGCGTTCTTCCAGGCGCAGGCGGCAAAGCCCGCGAAGGAGCGCCTGCAGACGACGCCGGGCGGGCAGCTCACCAAGCTGCAGACGGCGGACATGGTCGTCGCGGATGCGCTCGTGTACCTGTCGGCGCACCGCGGTGAAGGGCACATCATGAATCAGTGCATCGACCCCTCGGTGGTCGACGAGCACGACCCGTTGGCCACCGACGCCACGCTCGACATGTACGCACCCGAGAACGGCTTTCAGCCCGCACCCACCTGGAGCCGCTACGCGCCCGAGTTCGTCACCCGCTTTCGCGCCGCGCAGCTCGAGCGCGTGCGCCGCATCGACGCCCTTTCGCGCGAGCACATCGGTGACGTCGAGCGCGCGCGTGAGCTGTGCGCGAGTGATGCGTTCAAGGGCTACGCGGTCCGAAAGCAGCAGTTGATCGAGCGCCGAAAGCACTTTCAGAAGGTGATGATCATCTACCGGACGATGGCGAACCTGCATTACACCGACAACACGCTCGATCCTTCGCCGCGCGAGTACGGTTCGTTGCTCAGCGAGCGTCCCGATCTCATGAACATGCAGCTCCTCGGTTTCGGTCGCATCGCCACGCCCGAGGCCTGGCTGTCGACCTGGTCGGGTCTGTCGAGCCGTGCAGATCTGGTCGAGAACGTGAAGCAGATCGACGCGCCGACGCTGGTGGTGAACGCGGGGCGCGATCGCGAGATCTATCCGAACACCGACGCCTCGCCCATCTTCGAGGCGGTGGCGTCGAAGGACAAAACGTTCGTCGCGCTCGAGCACGCACGGCACTATTTCGAGCCCGACTTCGGAAAGAAGGACGCACCGGCTGTGGAGGCGCTGATGGACCGGGTCGTGCCCTGGATCCGCGAGCGCTGCGGCGAATGACGCGCGAGATCCACCCGTGTGCACGTGGCTGGGTGCTGCCGCCCGAGGGCCGGCCCCGCGCGCTGGGGCAGGGCATCGAACGAACGAACCTGCGCGAGCTCGGCGCACGCCCCGGACGCTTCGAGCACCACCTCATGATCGTGGCCCAGGTGGGAGTCGCCCAACTCGAGTTGCCGGTCGCGAGCGAGCCGCTGCCTTTTCTGCACGTCAATGTCTCCGACGAGTACGTCGTGCCGCTCGCCTCGGGCCATCCCATGCTCGATGCGTTTCCCTTTCGCGTCTTCGTGAGCGACCCCGCCACGAACACGGATCTCGTGCGCATCAACCACAAGAGCCTCGAGCTCGTGCTGCACCCGTTTGGCTTCTCCCACTGGCCAGGTCGACTGCGCCATCCCTATGCACCCATCGCCTTTCCCCCCGACCTGCGTCGTGCCGGGCTCACGCTGGTGTTGTGCGCCAGCGCGCTCACGAAACCGAGTGCGCAGCGCGAGCTCTGGGTGAGTGAAGCGCGTCGCGACGCGGTGAAGGCCTACGGCGCTGCCGAGGTGCCGACGTTGCTCGCGTCCCTGATGCACGAGCCTCCGCGTACGCTCGCCCATGTCGGGGACGTGCGCTGGGAGCT
>CAYNOM010000210.1:0-2058 GCA_964398415.1 uncultured Polyangiales bacterium
ACACCTCGCGGTTGCCGTTGCGGCAGGGATCCTGGCTACAGTGCCCGCAGTAGTGCGGGCGAATGCGCGTGGTGAACGTCTGCGTCGACCAGTGGAAGTTGACGCCCAGCGAGGACGCATTCTGGTCCTCGGTGACCTGGAACCTCGTCTTGATCTCCAACAGGGGGCCGCTGGCGTCCGACCCCCAGGCGAGATCGATGCCCCGAAAGTAGAAGTTGAGCTTGTTGAACACACTTCGGAGAACACCGAACTGGCTGACCTCGGCGCACGGCCCGCTGTTGTTCTTGACGAGGTTGGCGTCGCCCTCGCTGTCCCACGGGTCCTCGGGGAAGATGGCGCTACCGAGCGTGTCATTCGCGCACAGGGCCTGCACGTCATCGACCAGGGCGGAGAATCTCAGGCCAGGCAGGATGATGTTCTCTGGGGCTCGCGCCACATCGTAGGCGCCCACGCGGCGACTGGGCGTGGCGCCCTCGTACTGCAGCGCGGTCCCGTTGATGTGCACCTCGAACGTGCTGAGCAGCCGTGCCGTGAAGCCGAGTGAGCGGTTGATCTCATTCTCGATGGGCTCGAGGTGGCGATCTTCGAGCGGCACCGTGAAGTCGTTGGCCGACACCTCGCGGCCCTCGATTCGGCCGGAGAGGATGTGATTCTCGCCGATGATGCCGTCGTTGGCAAGGCGGGTACAGGACGATGCGAGGGCGAACGTCAGAAGCGTTAGAAGGAGGGAGACCGGCTTGCCACGATTCTGCTCACATGTGACCGGGGGGGGTTATGCATATGCCGGACGGCTAGCCCATACGCGTCTGTGAGTCAAGAGCGAGACGCGTTCCGCGCAGACCTGTCGGAGTTCGTGGGGCACCCGTCCTACTTACCCATCAAGCGCTGCAGCGTGCGCTGAAACTCTGGCACACCCACGTTCACGTGCTCGACCACGCGCCCGTAGAGCATGGTGGTGGGCACGTTGCGGCCGCCGAGCTCGCGTTGGGCGCGCGACAGCTCCGTCAAGATGACGCGCTCGAGCCGGGTGAGCCCGTCACGTACGTCGGGCAGAAAGTCGTGTTCGCCTCTATGCCACCGCGAGGTCATGGCAGATCTCTCCTGGGAGCGTGCCATACTTTCCGTTCGCTTTGAGCCATCGTGCGATGCCTCGGTGGGGACGGCACGCCATGTCGAGGGAGCAGTGAGGGAGCAGTATGGAGAGAACATCGATCGCATTCGGCCTGGTTCTCGTCGTGGGCATGGGTTGCGGGGGCGACACCAAGTCAGGCCCTTCCGCGAAGGCGGACGCGGGCGGTCCCGACGGTGGGCTTGTTGCTGTCGATGCCGGTTCCGGTGGCACGACCTTGGCGCTCGATCCGGACGCGGATGCGGCCGACGCCGCCCTGAGCGTGTGTGGTCTCGCGCCGTGGGTGCTCTCGAATATCGACGGCTCACAGCTCCCCGCCTCCAAGATTGAGAACGTCGTGCGCGACGATGTCGATACGTTCGTGCAAGACAAGCCGCCCATCTGCGTCGATGACATGGGCGAAAGCGCGAACCTGTGCGACGAGATGCCGACCGGCGTGAAGGTGTTCACCTACGTCGCGGCCCCTGAGTCCGGCGTGAACGACGTCGAGCAAGTGTGGTGCAAGTCCGACAGCTTCGAGGACATCGCGCGGATCGAGGGCGTGACGGGCGCCTCGCTCGGCACCTGTGAGGCCGTGCACGACCTGATCGTTGCTTGGGCCACGGCGCAGCTCGAGACGCCCACGACGCGCAGCATCGTCTACGAGGCCGACATCAAGATGCGAGGCACGGAGTGGGCGGGCGCCTACGTGACCACCAGCGTGGCAGGCGACGTGCTCACGGCCAAGAGCCCCGAGCTTTACGTGCCGACCAAGGCGACCTACATGAGCGAAGTCGGCGAGGTCCCATCGTTTCTCGCCGCAGACTTCTTCGGCAATCACTACTGCAAGCTGATGAGTCCGGGCGCCGCGCTCTCGTGGCTGTCCGGCAAGTAGCCTGCACCACGCCCGTGCCGCTGGGGACCACGATCACCGACCCGCAGCTGGACGA
>CAYNOM010000210.1:2068-9221 GCA_964398415.1 uncultured Polyangiales bacterium
CACGCCCGTGCCGCTACCTAGGCGCGCTTCGCGGCTCGGCCACGATGAGGTGCGTGGCACCGGCGAGGTATTGGGTGCGGAGCAGCTTCAAGCCCGCCGTGCTGAGCAGGCTGCGAAACTCGGGCTTACTGCGCTCGTGCCCCGCGCCGCACAACACGAGCATCTCGAGATCCATCAGCCGCGTGGGCTCGTGCAGGTCGCCGGCCAAGAGGATGCCCTCGATGACCAGGATCTTGCCCCCGGGGCGCAGGCGGGCGCGGCAGCGCTCGAGCAGCCGCAGACAGCGCGCGTCGTCCCAGTTGTGCAGCACGTGCTTGATCACGAAGATGTCCGCTTCGGGGAGGTCGTCCTCGAAGAAGTCGCCGCCGACGCACGCGAAGCGGCCTTTCGCGTCGGACGCTGCGAGCCGCGCGCGCGTGTCGTCGACCACGTGCGGCCTGTCGTAGAGCACGCAGCGCAGCGCGGGAAAGCGCGCCGAAAGCACGGAGAGTAAGGTGCCGAGGCCTCCGCCCACGTCGACCACGCACAACGGGCCCGAGAAATCGTAAGCCTCGGCGAGGGCACGCGCTTCGTCGCGCGTGAACGCGTCGACCCCGTCGTGATACAGGCGCGCCGCGTCCGGGCGGGTTTCGAGGTAGCCGAAGAGTGGCTCACCGTGGACGAGCTCGAAGGCCGTTTGCCCGCTGCGCAGCGCTTCGGCCAGGGCTGACCAGGGACGCCACATCAAGTCGGAGCCAAAGAGACGAGCGAGGTCACGCAGCTTGTCCGACTTGAGCCCCTCGCCGAGGGGCGTCAGCGTGTAGCGACCCTGGGGCCCGCTCTCGACCACGCCCTCACCCGCGAGAACCCGCAGGAGCCTGGAAAGCCCTTCAGGCTCACAGCCCAAGGCCCGGCTCAGCTCACCCACGTCACGCGGGCCGTCGACGAGCGCATCGGCGAGGCCGAGCTCAGCCGCCGCAGAGATCGCCGAGGCGATCCACTTGCCCGCGAGCAGGTTCAAGAGGCGTGTCTCGAGGCTCTCGGGCGGACGCATGGGTCAAGCCTCGGCTGGCTGTGGCAGCGTCGACGCGCTGCGCTCGCGGAGCAGGGGGGCGACCAAGCTACGCAGGGCCTGCTCGCTCGCCCGATCGCGTGGCTTGCCGAGGCTGCGCTCGACGTCACGCGCGATCGGCGACAGCATGCGGCGCCGGGCCAGGCCCACCTCGGGCTCAGCCACGATGCGCGATGGGTCGATGGTGATCTGCCAAGTGGCGATCTTGGCGCGTTCTGCGAGCGCTTGCGCCTTGTCGCTGCCGATCTCGCCGAGCACCCGCAGCAAGAGCTCACCGACGATCTCTTCGCCCTCGATCGCTCGCTTCTGCATGTAGGTGAACGTCTGTTCGGGCGTCATCTCATCCTGCAGCGCGATGTGGGCGTCTACCACGACCGACGGGAAGCGCGGCATGCCCGCAAAGCCCGCCTCGGGCTCCTCGGGCGAGAGCAGGGCCCACTCGCGCATGAGCGACTGGACGTAGGACGACAGCTCGACGAAGCGCTGCCCCAAGGTGATGAACGGCGCGGCGTCCTTACCCTCTAGCTTGTAGATGCCGCGCAGGAAGTATTGGCAGGGGTAAGACCAATAGGCGAAGTTGTCCCAGAACACTTTCGTCAGCATGGCCCGCGGGTGGCCGTAGACGGCGCCCAAGTCGCGGTAGACCGCGGTGCTCCCGGAGACGAGGGAGCGGTACTGGAGGTTGAGATCGCGGCAGCGCGTCGCCAGATCGCCTCCCATGTCGTCCACACGCATCAGCTCCGAGGTGAAGGTGTTCGCGTAGGCGATGAAGTCGCTGCCGGGGCTGTAGAGCGGATCGACGAAGGCACCCGCCTCGCCGACCAGCGCCCAGCGATCTGTGGACCAGCAGCGGCCCACGTCGTGGGAGTAATCGCGCAGGCAGCGGAAATCGAGCACCTCGAAGTCTTTCAGGTGCAGTGCCACGACGGGCTCGTGCTTCTCGATGAAGGCCTGGCAGCGCTCGAGGGTACGGACCTCGTCGAAGCCGTGGTACTCGTCGTGCACGACCACGCCGATGCTGGTGTTGCCCGACGAGAGTGGGATGATCCAGACCCAATAGCCTGGACCCATGAAGTGATTGGTCGAGCGCCAGCGGTCTTGGGCGACCGAGCTCTCGTGCCACTCGAGCACCGACTTGGGCACGAACGTGTTGATGTCGACCTTACCCTTGACGCGATACCAACCCGAGTTGGCGGCGTGGCGATTGCCTCGGGTGATCTTCAGCTTTCGACGTAGCAGGGCGTTGCGTCCGCTCGCATCGACGACCCAGCGACAGGTGACCTCGAGCTTCTTTCGCGTGGCGTCTTCACCACCGACCTCGAACGTCACGCGATGCGCCTCGCCGCCGCTACCCAAGGCGATGTCGCGCACCGTGGCGCCTTCGATCAGCTGCACGCCGTCTTCCTCGACGAAGCCGCGCAGGTCTTGTTCGAACGTGCCGCGGTCGAGCTGGTACGAGGGCACGATCGGCTCCTGCATCGGGCCGATCTCGAGGCGCTGTTCGAGCGGCAGATGGCCTCCGCCGGGGAAGAATCGCAGGCCGAACTTGAACAGCTGCCGCTCGCGCAAATACTCGCGCAGGCCCAGGCGCTCGAAGTAGGCCGACCCCAGCTCGACCGACGACTCACCCACCTTGTGGCAAGCCTCGGGGAGGGGACGCTCCGTCTTTTCGAGGAGCAACACGCGCTTGTCGGGGTGCTCCTGTCGCAGTTGTCGCGCAAGCGTGAGGCCGGCCAATCCGCCGCCGCAAATGACCACATCGAAGTGCGCGCCTTCGACGCTGTGGAGAGTGCTGTGCTGTGTCATTCGTTTTGCACCTCGGGGAACAGGGTTGCGCCCCGCGCAGACCCGCATGCCCTCGCTCAGGGTAGGCACGAACCCACGACTGGTCGAGCCGTTTCGGCTGCATTATGGTCCGGTGACTCGGCCCCGATCGCGCGGATCCTTCCCCGTTGAGCGCGGCCTTTGTGAGGAGCCGCTTGGGTCATTGGTTGCGGACGGCTGCGGCCGCCATGGTCGTCAGCGTTTATTTTGCGCTCGCGCCCTTCGGGTACCTCGGCTTCATGCTGCTCGCGCTGGTACCTCCCTCGAAGCCCGAGCGTAGAGCGCGCTTTTTGCAGTCGATCATGCGCGGGGCGTTCGGCCTGATGCACGGCGTATTGCGCCGATTGCGGCTGATGGACTGCGACCCACGACGGATCGAGGGCCCGCCTTTGCCGGATGGCCCCGTGGTGCTCGTCGCCAACCATCCGACGCTGTGCGACATCACGGCGACGATGGCGGGGATCGACGACCTGACTACCGCGATCAAACCGGGGCTGTACCGCAGTTGGGCCTTTCGGCCCCTGCTCGCGGGTGCGCTCCACTTCGAAGGTGGAGGAGCGCACGCCATCACGACGGCCCAGGTGGTCGATGCCGCCGTCGATCGGCTGCAACGTGGGTTTCGGGTGATCATCTTTCCGGAAGGCACGCGCTCGCCTGAGCACGGCCTCGGTCCCTTCGGCCGCACCGCCTTCGAAGTCGCCTGTCGAGCGAACGTGCCCATCGTGCCGATCGTCCTGCGCTGCGAGCCGCCCTGGCTCACCAAAGAGCACGGGCCGCTCGATCCTCCAAAGGCGGTGCCCACACTCACGTTGCAGACGCTCGACGCGGTGCACCCGAGCGATTACGGCAGCTCTAGCCGGCGGTTGCGTGACGTGATATATGCCCGCTTCCGAGAACAGCTGGGGTTGCCCGAGGAGGGCAAGAGCTGAGCCTCTGGATGAGCACAATGGACGAACTGGAAAAACGCCTCAAGCACCTCATCGTCGAGTCATTGATGCTCGAAGACGTCAAACCGGAGGACATCGACAGCGAGGCGCCCCTCTTCGTCGAAGGCCTGGGGCTCGATTCGATCGACGCCCTGGAGCTGGCGCTCGCCATCCACCAAGAGTTCGGCGTGAAGACGTCCGCCGAGGACGAGAACGTCCGTCAGATCTTCTTCTCGGTGAAGAACCTCGCGGAGTTCATCCGCAGCGAGAAAGAGAAGGCCGCCGCGCCCCCGGCCTGAGGCGGTCTTCGCCTTCTGCGCATGAATACGCGGCTTCTCGCACGTCACGCCCCCGAGGCTCCCGTGTCGTTCGGCCAAGGGGAAACCCGAACGGCGAGCTGTCTGCTGCGAGACGCGGCGCGGGTTTCGGGCGCGCTCGAGGGGGCCGATAGAGACCGCACAGCGCTGCTGATCTTTCGTCGCGATCGCTACGCGTTCAGCGCAGCGCTCCTGGGCGCGCTCGGCGCCGGGTTTCGCGTGACGTTGCCGGCCGACACCGGGCGCGAGACGGTGCTCGCCCTGGCCCAACGCTCGAGCACAGGTCCCGTGCTCCACGACACGCTGTCCGGCGCGCCCATTCGCGTCGATGCGCTGCTCGACGCGCCATCAGGTGCAACGCTCGACGCGTTCGAGGTGCCGCCTGACAGTGCGCGCATCGAGCTGGTTGTCTCCCCTGCGGACGAGGGCCTACGTAGCGTCGAGCTCACGTTGGGGCAGCTCTGCGCCGAGGCGCTCGCGCTTGTCGACAGCCTTTCGCTCGGGCCGCAGAGTCTCATTTTTAGCGGCCTGCCGGCGAGTCAGCGCAGCGGCCTCGTGCTCGGCATCCTGTGTCCGTTGCTGTGCGGCGCGGCGTTTGCGCGCGAGCCGGTGTGCGACGTTTCCGCGCTCGCGGAGGCGCTCGACGCGACGCGAGCAGGGGTCTGGGTGACGGTGCCCGCGCAACTTTCGGACGCGCTCACGCGGGAGCGACGTTCTCTTTCGGGTCTGGTGGCGGTCGTCAGCGCTGCAGTGCCCGCCGAGGACAGCTTGCGTGCTGCCTGCGCCGAGCATTTGGGCCTTCCCATTCAGCAAGTGCTCGACCATCCCCCCAGCGGCGGTCGCACCCGCGAGCGGGGGCTTTCCGATGTCGAAGCCAAGCTGCGCGCCTGTGCTGGTGTGCGTGATGCTGCCCTCGTCGTGCCTGAGCGAGGGCCCTACGCCGGACGCGTGTTGGCCTGGGTCGATGCGCAACCTTTCGTGACGGAGGCAAGCCTGCGCGAGACCCTGCGTGAGGTGCGGGTCGGACCGCTCGAACCAGCTCGGATCCTGATCCGGGATCGCGTGCCGCGCGATGCGCTCGGCGAAGTGAGGCGCGCTGCGCTGCTGCGTGGCTTCACGCTGCGTGCGGATGGCGAGCCTCTACGGATGGACGTCGACTTCGGCGAGCACGAGGCACGACTCATCGACGGGCGCGCGGAGCACGTGTTCCACCTGCACGTGCCCGAGGACTACGCCTACTTCGACGGCCACTTTCCAGGCTATCCGATCCTGCCAGGCGCTGCCCAACTCGGCGAGCTGGTGATGCCTTGCGTTCGCCGCGTGCGCCCCGCTCTCGGGCAGCTCTCTGCGATGAGCCAGCTCAAGTTCTTGGGCCGCATCCTTCCGGGCGATGAGGTGCAGGTCGTGCTCGCCTTTCGCGAAGCAGAGGCGACGGTCGACTTCACGCTGCGCTGCCGCAACGCTGTCGCGGCCACGGGGCGTCTCACCTTCACCGCGCAGGCCACCCTCGGAGGCGACGATGATTGAACAGACGCGAGGGTCCGCGCGTCTGCGCAGCGATGCGCAGCGTGCCCATGCGAAAGAGCCCTCCACGTGAAGAGTGCCGCGACCACCGTGGCGTTGAAGGTGCCCTTCCACGACTGCGATCCGCTGTTCGTGGTGTGGCACGGCCGCTACTTTCAGTATTTCGAGGTCGCTCGCAGCGCCCTCTTTGCGAGCCTCTCGCTCGACGTCGGCGACATCCGTGCGAAGGGCTATCGGATGTACGTCACCGAGGCTCGCTGCCGGTACATGGCGCCGCTCACCTACAACGACGAGCTGGAGGTGACGGCCCGCCTGACCGCGACGAGCCCGTTTCTGCGCGTGAGCTACGATGTGCGCAATCTGACCAGCGGTCGACGCAGCGCTCGGGCGCTGACGGTGCTGGCCTGGACGGACGCAGCGGGAAAACTGCTGACGGAGACACCCCATGACATGCTGGCACGCCTGCCTACGACTTAGCGCCTGCCTCTTGCTTTGGCTGTCGGCGACGGTCTCGGTCTCCGTGGTGCAGGCCCAAAAGGCCCCCGCAGTCGACGCCACCCAGCTCCTGCGCGCGTTCTCGCAGATGCCGGGCCTCGAAGCGCGCTTCGTCGAAGAGAAGCACATCTCGATGTTGGCGCTTCCGCTCGAGAGCGAGGGCGTCTTGTACTTCGCGCGTCCGGGCCTTCTGCTACGCCGGGTCGAAAAGCCGCGCAGCTCCGAGGTGTTGATCACGCCGACGCGACTTCAGCTCGTCGATGCGGAGGGCAAAAAGACGATCGATCTCGGCACGCGCCCCGACCTTCGCCCCTTCGTCCAATCGCTCGTGTGGATCTTGACGGGCGACGAGAAGGCGCTTTCGCGCACCTATCAAATCACCTTCGTGGCCAGTCGAGAGGGTTCGCCGTGGACGCTCACCCTCGTGCCACGCGCTGCGCCGCTTTCGCACATGATCGCGCACATCCGCATCCTCGGCCAGGGAGCGCGTGTGTCCGAGGTCGAGGTGCAGGAAAAGTCGGGCGACCGCACCGTCACGCGCATCGTCGACGCTAACCCCGGGCGTACCTTCAGCAAGGCGGAGCGGCACAAGCTCTTCGGGGATGGCGCTGCGGAATGAGGCGAGCCGAGTGGTGGGTCGTGGCCTTCGGGCTGGCCGCGCTGAGCGCGCTCTCTGCTTTCGTGATCACGCACTGGTCGATCACCAGCGACATCACGGCCTTCTTGCCCGACGAACAGGCGAGTGACGAGCTCGCGCTCTCGCGTCTGCTCGCCGACAGCCCGCTGAGTCGCACGATGGTCATCACGATCGGTGCTCCCGATCGGGAGACGGCCCGCGCGGCCGGGCTTTCGTTCGAAGAGGCATTGCAGAAGGATCCGCAAGCGAGGGCTGCCATCGCGCAGTTGCGTGGGGGCCCACCCGAGGGCCTCGATCGTGCGCTCTACGAGCTCTACCATCCGAGGCGCCTGGGCTTCGTGGCCGCGGATCCAGAGCAGGCCCGCGCCAGGCTTCAACC
>CAYNOM010000211.1:0-9220 GCA_964398415.1 uncultured Polyangiales bacterium
CCCGCGCGCACTGCGCCTCGTGGCGCGACCTGAAGCCGCCACCCTGGCTCTTGGGCCCATCGCGACCCTGCGCCTGCGCGTGCATTCAGAGCAGGCCATTCGCCTTTGGATCGAGAGGCGCGCAGGCGTGCTCGCGCCGAGTGAGGCGGACAGCGCATTGCAAGGCTGTGGCTACGACGAGCCGCTGTGGGTGAGGCCATGAGGCGGCTGCGATCGTGCACACGTTCCCTGGCGTGGCTCTCCCTCGCAGTCCTTTCGACCGTCGCCCTCAGCGCTGTGGCGCGCGCCGACAAGCCCGAGGGCGTTACCGCCCAGACGTTGAGCTTACCCAGTGGCCCGACGTCGCTGAAGGGGCTCGGCGAGTCGTTCTCGCCCAACGTCGCCACCGGCACCGGAAGCTACAGCGTGCCCATCGAGGTGCCCCCCGGCTTTCTGGCACCCAAGGTCAGCCTCGACTACGCCGGCGGCTCGGGCAAGGGCGTGCTCGGGATGGGGTGGAACCTGCCTCTGCTTCAGGTCTATCGGTCCACCGACAAGGGCGCGCCCAATTTCGACGAGGGCGACCGCTTCAGCGTGTCCGGTCCAGGACTGAACGACGAGCTGGTTCGCGTGGACGCCCAGCGTGGCTTGTATCGGCTCAAGAACGAAGGCTCCTTCGTGCTCTTCGAGCGTGACGCCGACCGGGACCAATGGCTGCTCTCCTACCCCGACGGGCAAACGGCGGTGTTGGGCGCCACGCCCCAGGCGCGAGAAACCTCGACCCGCGGCACCTATCGCTGGCTGCTGTCCACGTTCCGCGACAGGTTCGGCACCGAAGGCGGACGCCCGCACGAGACCCGCTACGAGTACTTCGAGGATGCTGGGCGCGTCTATCTGGAGCGCGTCGTCTATCAGACGCACGCCAGCGAAGCGCTTCAGAACGAGGTGATCTTCGAACACGAGGCGCGCCCCGATGTCTTCACCGACTACAGCTACGGCGACGCGTGCACGACGCGACTGCGTCTGAGGGCGATTCGAACGCTGCACGGCGGCAGCGAGGTGCGCGCCTATACGCTTCAGTACCAGAACACGCTGATCTTCTCGCAGCTCATCGCGGTTCGCTTGACGGCGGGCGGGCTTTCTCTGCCCGAGCTTCGCTTTGGCTACGTTCGCGAGACAGAGCGGAGCGGCGCCTTCGTCATCATGCGCGACCTGCCGCCGCTCGAGGGGCTGTTCGATGGCAGCGCCCAGCTCGACGATGTCTCCGGCGACGGCTTGCCCGACTTGCTCGTGGCCCGCGCCGATCAGTACCACTACTACGAGAACCTCGACGGACGGCACTGGGCAAAGGCGCCGATTCCCTTGGACGGTTCGCCCGATAGGTCGCTCTACGACGAGGGCGTGTTGCTCGTCGACGTCAACGGGGACGGGTTTCGCGACCTGTTGCACCCCCAAGGAGCCGGCTTTCGCTACTACCCAGCGGGCCAGCACGAAGAGGGGAGGCTGCTCGGGTTCGAAGCGCCCTTGACCCTCCAGGGACAGCTCGGGATGGGCGTTCACTTCGGCTCGACCGACGTCAAGCTCACCGACCTCAACCACGACGGCCGCATCGACTTGCTCTGGCAAAAGCCCGGCCAAGACGCCGCCGTGCTCAACCAAGCAGACGCGCTCCGAGAGGAACGCATCGCAGAGCTCCCGCTCGATGTCGACTTCAGGGACCCGAGGCTCCAGCTCACCGACATCAACGGTGATGGCATGCTCGACTTCGTCCTCAAGGACATCCGAGAGACGCGCGCCAGGATGCGCATCTGGTACGGCCTGGGACACGGCGAGTACACCGCCGAGCAAGAGATGTTCGGGGTGCCCACCGGAAACCCCGATGAGTTCTACCTCGAGGACGTCAACGGCGACGGTCAGACCGATCTCCTGCGCATCTCAGGTAGTTGGGCCACCTACTATCTGAACGACGGACAGCTGCGCTTCACCCAGGCTCGCGGCGACTTCTACGGCCTGCCGTCACCCGCGCGAACTCGCAAGATCCTGTTCGCCGACATGAACGGCAACGGCTCCCAAGACATCGTCTGGCTCACCGACGACGATAAGCTCTCCTACTTCGACCTGCGCGGAGATCCCTTCGCCGGACTGCTCGAGACCATCGACAACGGCATGGGCCTCGTCACCACGATGACCTACCGGTCCTCGACAGACTACGCCATCGCGGCCAAGCGTCAGGGGCGGCCGTGGAAGCATCCGATGCGCTCGCCCGTGCCGGTGCTCGCCTCCCTGCGCAGCAGCGACTCCTTCGACAAGCTCGGCTTCGCGGCCACCGTCACAGAGACCACCTTCGACTACCGCGACGGCTACTTCGACGCCAAGGAGCGCGAGTTCCGCGGGTTTGGGCTCGTCACGATGCGAGAGCGTGGAGACGCCTACCACGAAGGGCTCACCACCGAGAGCTACTTCCACGTCGGCCGCAATCCTGAGACGGGCGAAGACGAGGAGATCCTCAAGGGTAGGCCCTATCTGCAGGTCTTGCGCGACGAAGCGGGCGCGGTGCTCAGCACCGTCCAGACTCGCTGGAAGCGCGAGTGGCTCTGCCAGGAAGACCTGGTCGGGGTCACGCGCACCGTGCTCCCGCGCTGCCGCCGCTTCACCGAGCTCGACGCGCACAAGGACGACCTCGTTGCCTTCGCGGAGCAGGTCGACGTCGTGCAGGGCGCCTGGGAGGGCGTGTGCGGAACGCTCGGGCCTGGATCCTCGTGTTCGGGGATGCCGCGCTTCAGCGCCACGCACGTCGAGTTCGATGACTGGGGTAGCCCCGTCAAGTCCATCGCCTACGGAGAGATCAAGCTCACGGGTCCGCCAGCGCTCGGAGAGATCCCCGAGCTCGATCCCAACGATCGAACGGGCGCCGACGAGGCGGTCTCTACGACGAAGTACATCAACGACGTCGAGCGCTGGCTGCTGCGCATTCCCTACGAAAACACCGCCGAAGACATCGGCGGCCAAGTGCTGCGGCGCACGCAAAAGCACTACGACGGTGCGCCCTTCGTCGGGCTCGCACTCGGTCAGGTCACGCGCGGCCTCGTGACGCGCGAGCGGGCGTGGCTCGACACCCTCAACGGTGGGGCCGGCGGCTGGGTCGACGCCTCGCGAAGCGCCTACAACTCCCATGGACAGCTCGTCGCGAAGCGCGATGCGGAGTTCGAAGCGGGGCTCTCGCAGTCCAAGGGTGGCGAGGTCGAGTACGCCTACGACGAAGAGACAGGCTACTTCCTGACCGAGGAGCGCGTACGTGTCGACAGTGGCTGGGTGCGCTTCTCAGCACGCTACAACACCGCTCTCGGCACCATCCGCGAGAGCACCGATCCGAACGACCAGGTCACCCGCTACGAGCACGATGCGCTCTCCCGGTTGAGGAGGGTCATCGGTCCGGAAGATTCTGCGGACCATCCGCTCGTCGACTACACCTACGAGTACGGCACGCGCGAGCACCCCGTCTCGCGCACCACCACTCGCCAACTCGTCGACCGCGCGCGCCACGTCTACCACACGACCCTCTCTTACTCTGACGGTTCAGGCGCCACACGCCAGACCAAGGCCGAGAGCGAAGGAGACTACGGCTACGTCGCCACGGGATGGGTGCAGCACTCGGTCCGCGGTAAGCCCGCGCTGACCTACCGGCCATTCGACACCGCGTCGAGCGAGCTCGAAGAGCCTCCCGCAGACACGCCCGTCGAGACCGTCTACTACGACGCCCTCAGTCGCAAGACGCAGGTGTACCTGCCTCAGCTCGAGCAGCTGGGACCGGCTTACAGCGTCACCCAGTACCTGCCCTTCGAGGTTCGCACCTACGACGAGGGCGAGACCTCGGTGCGAAACCCCGACGGTACCCAGGGCAATTGGCTGCGTCCCGTGATCGCCCGTGTCGACGGTCGCGAGCGCTTGGTCGAGGTCGAGAAGATCAACGAGGTCGACGGGCGTGAGCAGAGGCTCATCTGGCGCGTCGGCTATGACGCGGTCGACCAGATACGAACCCTGCGCGACCCCAAGTGGAACGAGAACGCTCCCAGCGCAGAGCGTGCGCGCTCGCTACGCCAATACTCCTACGACAGCCTGGGCAGGCAGATCGGACTGTCCGATCCGAATCTAGGCTCGCTCTCCTACGCTTATGACCTGGTCGGAAACCTCGTGCGTCGGACCGACGCGCTCGGCCAACGCATGGAGTGGGAGTACGGGCTCGCCAACCGGCTCGCGCTACGGAGGACCCGCGGCAGTGTCGAGGGCCTCGAGGACGCCGTCTACAGGCTGCACTACGATGCGCCCGACCCCCAGTCGCCCATCGACACGTCACACCTGAACGGCAGGCTCGCGTGGGTCGAGTTCCCGACGGGCACCGAGCACTACAGCTACGATCGCTACGGGCGGCTCGAGGTCGAAGCACACCAGCTCTGGAATCCGATTCTCTCGAACGTAGGCAACCAGAGCCGCGACCTGTTCGTCCAGCGCACGAGCTACGCGGCGGACGACGTGGTCGTCGGGGTGCAAGCACCCGGCGGGCTCGCGGTCTCCCTCTCCCATAACGTGCGCCGCCTGGTGGAGACGGTCACGGCAGGCTTCGGCGGCGCCGATCGAGGCGTGGAGGTGGCGCGCGCCATTGCCTACAACGAGCGTGGCCAGCCTGTCGCCGGCGTGAGCGGCAACGGGCTCAACGCCTGCTGGCGCTACGACGATCGGGGGCAGCTCGTGCGCTCGTTCGTGGGCAACGCGACGTGCAGTCCGCGTGGGCCGCCGCCCGACAACGCGGGCCTCATGAACCTGCGCTACACGCGCACGCACAGCGGCCGCCTGCAGAGCGTCTCAGACCTCACCCGCGCCACGCCCTCGGTGCCGCGTCTCGACGCGAGCTACGCCTATGACGCCGTCGGGCAGCTCATCCGCGCCTCGGACAGCGTCGCGAGCTTTCGCTTCACCTACGACGAGATCCAAAACCTCGTCTCGCGCGAGCTCATCTCCGGCAGCACCGCCGCCCCCACCGGCACCTTCACCTACGGCGAGGACGGAGCGGGCCCCTCCGCGCTCACCGCGGCCGGCGCCCAGCGCTACAGCTACGACGATCTCGGGCAGCTCGAGAACTACAACGGCTTCGACCTTACTTTCAACCCAGAGGGCCAGCTCGTCGAGGCCCGTCGCGAAGGTAAGGTCATCGCCTTTCACTACGACGCGTGGGGGCAGCGCCGCATCGCCACCGTCGTCGAGCAGGGCCCCCCAAGCCGCGTGCAGCGCTTCGTCACGGACGGCTACGAGCTGCGCGAGCAGTCCCACGAGACGGGCGACGTCGAGACAGAGGAGCTCTGGTCCGTCAGCTCACCGCTCGGTATGACGGAGATCCGTCGCGCCGACGGCATCGACGTCGACGCGTCCCTGCTCGCACAGCTTCGCGACTATGCCGAGGGCCGCGGCACCGATCTGAAGCCGCTCGTGGCCGAGTACATGGATCTCGACCGAGACGGTGACGCCGTCTTCGATCAGGACGACGTCGCCGAGGCCGAGCGCGCGCTGCTCACGCACCGCAAGACAGGTGGGCGACGCGAAGTTTGGAGCTACCATCACCAGGATCCGCTCGGAGCGACCACGCACATCACCGACTCGACGGGCGCCCTCGTGTCGATGCAGACGTTTCACCCTTACGGGGTCACGTCTTGGCGGCGCGGCGCGAAGGTGTCGGTCGGCTTCGCAGGCTCGGTCCAGGAGATCGACGCCGATCTCGGGCTGCTCTACTTCGGCTCGCGCTACTACGCGCCTGCGCTCGGAAGGTGGGTAAGTCCAGATCGCGCCATCGGCGAGTCGCCCCAGCGCATGCTCGAGCACGTCCTCGAGTCGTCGCTCTACAACTACGCCGCCAACGACCCCATCGGTCGCAAGGACCCGACGGGGCAGTGGAGTCTTCCATCCGAGGAGCAGACCGACGCGTTCGTGAGCGGGATGAAGCGGGCCGGCGCGGCCCTCGCCTCTGAGACCGGCAAGGAGCTGCTCAAGAAGGCCGCCTATGCCTGGATTCCTGGGGGGCAGGTCCTCGCGGCGGCCGAGATGGCCTACGACACGGTGACGGCCGTCGGCGAGCTCATCGACGCGCTCGAGCACGCCGGCGAGAGCGTCGACAAGCTCGTCGCCATGAAAGACCGTCTCCTGGCGGGCGAGGGGACCGTTGCTGACTTCGAGGCCCTGGGCACCCTGGCCGTGGCCGTGGCCGCCCTCGCCGTGGGCGTCGGGGTCGGCAAGATCCTCAAGAAGACGAACCTCAAGAAGATCCTGGGGGGCGGAGGCTGCCCGTCCAGCTGCTTCATCGCCGGCACGCTGGTCGCCCTAAGCGCCCAGGCCGACGCCATCCCCATCGAGCAGATCGAGGTCGGTCATCGCGTCGTCACGATCGACTCGACCCTCGAGGGGCCCACCGAGGTCGATGAGGAGCACTGGCGCCTCGTGGAGCTGCGCCTGTTCACGGAGGGCAAGGTCGTTGAAATCGAGACCTTGCGCCCACTGTGGTGGCTCGAGGCCGTGGGCGCCGAGCCGGGGGCCACCATCGAGCTCGGGCTCGAGGAGCTCCGCATCGGGGTCGGCACGGCCCAGGTGCTCGCCGTCCGGCCCTGCCCGCCCATCGAGCAGGGGCCCGGCCACGTCGTCCTCAGCACCTTCTCGCACGTGGTGCCCGAGACCCTGCGCCTGCGCTTTGCCGAGTCCGACGAGGTCCTCGAGCTCACCGCCGATCACCGCCTCTTCTCGATCGACCGCCAAGACTGGGTCGCAGCGGATGCGCTCGCTGTCGGCGAGCAGCTACGCGTCGCCCAGGGCGAGGCCCACCTCGCCAGTATCGAGGTCCAGGCCGCTCCCCAGCGCGTCTACAACATCGAGGTCGAGACCGAGCACTCCTACCTCGTCTCCGAGCTGGGGCTGCTCGGGCACAACAGCAAGCCGTGTCCGATTGGCAATGTTTCCACTGGGGCGGGTCGGGATCACGTCACATACCGAGGTGTCAAGGACGGCAAGCCATACACAGGCTACGCCAGCGCGCCGAGTGGGCTTCAGCTGACACCGGATGAAATCGTCGCGCGCAGGTACGGTGGGAACTTCGACGATTTTGGCGGCGACGCGCCAAAGGTGGAGTACCACGGCCAGGGCGTTGGCGGGAAGAACACGGCGCGAGGGCTCGAGCAACACTACTTTGAAGAAAGTGGAGGGCTCGGGGCGACAGCGAACCGGCAGAATCCGGTGGGACCCAACAACCCGAAGCGCCAGACGTACAAAGCAGCCGCCGAGAAGCATCTCGGCAACTAGCGAGGCGGTGACAGTGGGACGAGTCGTCTGGAAGGAAAATCGTGTTGTATCCATCGGGCTCAAGGACGGCTATCGAGTGCTCGCCCTCATGCTCAAGTCTCCCTATCTCGCCTTCTTTTCGGTGTTTTCGAACAAGGAATTTGGCAAGCTGCAGCTCGCAAACGACGACGTCCTCTTCTGCGGCTCCGTTACTCGACAGTTCTTGAAGTTTTCGGATGTTCGCGCGGAGCCACACGTAACCCCGCCCCGGTCGCTCGACTTGCCCATGGAGTGGATTGACTCTCACAGCGGCACCCGCGAGGTAGTCGTTTGGCCGGGTACACCTCGCGAACGGCGCTTCGTTAGCCTGAGCGCTCGGTCCGGAGGGGTTCTGGTCCGCAAGGACATGACGGCGAAGGGCCTTTCGGGGGGAGCGAAGCGCATCCGTGACGTCGAGTTGAGCGAGTACGAGTCCATCAAGCACCTCGAAACGAACTTCATTTGGACGTACCCACAGCTCAACGAGCGTCTGCATCTCTGTCGAGTTCTCGGTCGAAAGGTGAATCCGAATCTGGAGCTTCTATTCGAGCAACCTCTGCCGGAGGAGTACGCGACGTGGGTAGATATCATCGCCTCGCACGGCAGTAGGGAGGATTGGGGCTATGCGGATTGAGAGCCGGTCTGGCCGCGCGCAACTCGCGCTCCTTCTCCTCCCCGGCTGCGCCGCCTGGACCGAGGCGGGATGCTTGCCCGTGGAGTCGATGCAGCAGTTTTCTCGGCGCCGTGGGCGCCGAGCCGGCGTCACCCTCGAGCGCGGCCTCGAGGAGCTCCGCATCGGCGTCGGCACGGCCAGGTGCTCGCCGTCCGGCTCTGCCTGCCCATCGAGCAGGCGCCCGGCCACGTCGTCCTCAGCACCTTCTCGCACGTGGTCCCCGAGACCCGGCGCGTGCGCTTTGCCGAGTCCGACGAGCTCCTCGAGCTCACCGCCGATCACACCGGCTTCACCTCGCTAGCGGGTGAGCCTCAGGCTTGGGATTTCCGGAGCCGAGCGCCACGGAGCACGCCGACAAAGAAAAGGGGTATTGGGTGGACGACCGAAGAACTCGACGCTTGAGCAGGCCCGCTTCGAGCGCGGCGCCATGCGCCCCGCGCGCTCGCCGGAGGCTTTACATGTGGACCAAGCGGGTGACGCTGGTCGCGGCTGGCCTGTGGGCGGGCTGCTCTCATCAGCCGCAAGCAGCCCCTCGAGATTCCGCTGGGTTGGGCGTGGATGGCGACGCGGCGCGCGAGCTTGATGCGGGTGCGCCGAACGATGGTGGTGACACGGGGCCGACGGTTGCTGGGAGAGATGGGGGCTCTCGCGCGCCGCAGACGGATCGAGACGCCGAGGCGGGCACGTGGACGGACGCGTCCTCGGCCGTCGTCGCTCGGTTCACGCAACCGGCTGCAGAGGGGGAGGCTTATCTGCACGAGGAAGTTCTTCTCCAGGGATCCTGCGACTCAGGGGAGAGCGTATCGGCTCGCTTCGACATCATGTCTGCTGACGGAACGGCCGCATACCGCCTGAGTGGACCGCGTGCGACCCACCAGTTCCCCGAGGTGGGCATCTATCAGGTGACGTTAGTCTGCGAGGCGGATTCAGGCGGCCGAAGCATGGCCTCGACATCCGTGACGATTCTCCCGCCCCCCGAGCTCGTGTATGCCGCCAACGAGACACTGTACGCTGTTCGGCTCGATGCGCTCGATGCTCCTCGTGCGCTCACAACGGGCGCTGCCGCGCACTCGCGGTTTGAGCGCGTGCTGAACACATCGACCTTGGTGCTGGAAGCGGGCACGCCGGAGGAAGCTACCCATCTCTATTCCATCGACGTTCATTCGGGCCACGCGCAGGAAGAGTGGAGCGCTCTGAGCGGGGGTGGCCCGCTAT
>CAYNOM010000212.1:0-8015 GCA_964398415.1 uncultured Polyangiales bacterium
TCGTCGCAACCTGCGGCAACGCCCGCATCGAAGGCAGCGAGCAGTGCGACGATGGCAACAAGATCGGCGGCGACGGCTGCAGCGCGCAGTGCTCGATCGAGGGCGATTGTGGCAATGGCACCGTCGAGAACACCGAGGTGTGCGATCCCAACGCGCCAGCGACGCAGTGCGAAGGCGAGGCGAGCTGCAACAGCCGCTGCCTCTGCGACAATTACTGCGGCGATGGACGCATCGGCGGCCTCGAGCAGTGCGACGACGGCAACACCAACAGCGGCGATGGCTGCCGTAGCACGGCGCTGTCGCTCGAGGCGGGGGGCTGCACGCTCGAGCTCTGCGGCGACGGCATCAAGGACCCGAGCGAGGAGTGCGACGACGGCAACACCAACCCCACCGACGCCTGCACCAACGACTGTAAGATCCTGACCTTGTGCGGCAACGGCAAGAAGGAGGGCAGCGAGGAGTGCGACGACGGCAACGCGCGCTCGGGCGACGGCTGCAGCTCCACGTGCAAGAACGAGGTGACCGAGTGCGGCAACAAGGTGCGCGAGTTCACCGAGCAATGCGACGACGGCAAGCACTGTACGAGCGGCAAGGTCTGCACCAGCACCGCCGACTGCACGGGCATCGGCGACGGCAGCTGTGCGCCGCGCAGCGGTGATGGTTGCGATGCCCTCTGCCGCAACGAGGGCGGAGTGTGCGGCAACATGATCAAGGAGCTCGGCGAAGAGTGCGACGACGGCAACACCATGTCGGGTGACGGCTGCAGCAGCAGCTGTAAGACCGAGATCCTGATCCAGTGACTCGCGGCTCGCAGCGGCTTGCCGGGGGACTCGTGACGGCCTAACAGTCGCGCCATGAGCACCTCCGACAAGCCCAGCGAAAGCTTTGCCGCCCTGTTCGAGGCGGAGACCCGTGGCCAGAAGCACCAAAAGCCGCGTGGCCCGAGCCTGGGCGAGCGCGTCAAGGCCGAGGTCGTGCAGGTCGGCCGCGAGGCCGTATTCGTCGAAATCCTGGGCGGCCCGCCCGTGGGCAAGCGGCCGCAGGCCTTTCTCGACGCCCCCGAGCTGAGGGACGCCGAGGGCAACCTCACCGTGAAGGTGGGCGAGGTGCTGGAAGCCGTCGTGGTCTCCGTGGACCCCCGTTCGGGCGAGATTCGCCTGGGGCGTGGCATGGGCAAGCCGCAGGGCCTTCAGGAGCTCGAGACCGCGCACGCAGGGGGCATCCCGGTCGAGGGCAAGGTCAGCGGCGTCAACAAAGGAGGGCTCGAGGTCGAAGTGGCAGGGACGCGCGCCTTCTGTCCGTTCTCGCAGATCGATCGCGGCTTCGTCGCCGACCCGAACGAGCTCGTCGGCCGCACCCTGCAGTTTCTCGTGACGGAGTTGAAGGAGGGTGGAAAGCGCATCGTGCTGTCGCGCCGCCTCTTGCTCGAGCAAGAGGCCAAGGTGCTCGCGGCCCGCACCATGGAGCGGGTCGCCGTGGGCGCCGTGCTCAAGGGTCAGGTCAGCGCCGTGCGCGACTTCGGTGCCTTCATCGATCTCGGCGGCATCGAGGGGCTCATCCCCAACGCCGAGCTCTCCCACGACCGCAGCCAGAAGGCCGAAGGCGTGCTGAGCCCGGGTGACACGGTCGAGGTGCAGGTGCTCGAGGTGAAGGAGGGCGTCGTCGACAAGAAGGGACGCACCGGCACCAAGATCACGCTCTCGCTCAAGGCCCTCGCAGAAGACCCCTGGGACAGCATCGAGACGTCAGCGCAGGTCGGCAAGGTCGTCCGCGGCACGGTGACGCGCCTGACCGACTTCGGCGCCTTCGTGCAGCTCGTGCGCGGCGTGGAGGGCCTGCTTCACATCTCCGAGCTCGGCGGCAAGATCACCCACCCCTCCCAGGCCCTGTCGGTCGGCGAGACGATCAACGTCGTCGTGAAGTCGCTCGACGTGAGTGCACGCAAGATCGGGCTCGTTCCCGCGGCCGAGGGTCTCGAGGTTGGCACCCAGGCGAGCACGCCCACGATCTCGGTGGGCGCTTTGGGCGAGGGCACGGTCGATCGCGTCGAGCCCTACGGCGTGTTTCTCCAGATCGACGGCACCCGCGGCCGCGCGGGTCGGGGGCTCATCCCCAATGCCGAGCTCGGCACTGCGCGCGGAGCCGACACGCGCAAGCTGTTCCCGGTGGGCCAGAAGCTCAAGGCCAAGGTGCTCGAGACGGGCGAGAGCAAGCTCAGGCTGTCGCTCAAGGCGGTCAAAGAGGATGAGGAGCGCTCCCAGTTCGACGGCTACAGGGCCCAGGCGGAGAGCGCCGGCAAGCTCGGCACCTTCGCGGATCTGCTGCGCAAGAAATGACTCGCGGACGATGACCCGCTCAGGCCCGGTGCTCGCACTCAGGGGGTGAACCCACGCTCTCGGAGTGCCGCGATGGTGTCCCCCGACCACAGCCACATCGTCCCCAGCATTTCGCGCGACATGCGCGCGCTCTACGAGGCGCACTTTCCGTTCGTATGGCGCTATCTGGCCCACCGCGGTGTGCCGAATGCCTCCCTCGACGACCTGCTCCTCGACGTGTTTCGCATCGTGCGCGAGCACCCGAGTCGCCACGATCCCGCCGTCGCGCGCAGCGTGTTCGTGTGCGTGGTTGCGCGCCAGGTGCTGCGCGCGTTCAAGAGGCAAAACCGCAGCCCATCCCAGCACGACGAGGCCGAGCTCGAGGACGGTCCGACCCAAACCTTCAGCCGAAAGGCCTCGGCCCAGGTGCTCGATGCCGCCGTCGAGCAGATGACGGAGCTGCAGCGCGAGGTGCTGCTGCTCTGCGAGGGCGAGAAGATGTCGACGCGCGAGGTGGCCGCTGCCCTCGGTGTCGGGGAGTCGACGGTGCAGCTGCGTCTTTCGAGCGCGCAAAAAGCACTCAAGGCCTTCGTTCAGCGCTTGCGCAGTCACCCGCTCTGGGACGCGATGGCCGACGTCACCCCCGCGCAGCTCATCGCTCAAGCCCAGGCTGCGCGCACGCCGACGGACCACGATCGCGAGCGCGTCTTTGCCTCGATGCTCGCCCACTCCCTCGCGGGCGGCGCAGGCCAGATCGAGCTCATCCGCCTCGAGCCCCTGCCCTCGCCGACGGCCGCCGCGCCGCCCCAAGCTGAGCTGCCCATCGACTCACCGATTCCACCACCCGGCATCCCGCACGCAGCCACGCTGAGTCCCCCGCCCCCTGGCACAGCGCTGACCTGGGTCGCGGCCGCGCTCACTGCGCTGGCCATCGGCTCGGGCACCTACATCGCGGTCGCCTCTGGACGCCCAGCACCGCCCGCCGTCGACAGCCGAGCCGCGGAGCTCCTGCCAGTGCCGAGCGTCGCGGACGAGCCGCGCGTGAGCGAAGCCGAGGTGGTGAAGCCACGCCCACTCCGAAACCAACGCCCGAATCGCAAGGCACGCCGCGTTCGCCGCGACGGCGGTGCCGATGCGCGACAGCTCTTCGCCGCAGAGACCGCCTTGAAGCTGGGCAAGACGAGGCTCGCGCTCGACCTCGTGAACGAGCACGCAGCGAAGTACCCCCGCTCGGGGCTCGTCAGCGAGCGCGCTGCCCTGCGCGCGCAGATCCTGTGCGACATGGGGCGCACCAAGGCCGCGCGACGCGTGGTGCTCGAGCTCGAGGCGGCGGAAGCGAGCGGGCAGCTACTCGCCTCGGTCGATCAGGCCTGCACCCACTGAGCTCAGCCAGCCCAGCGCGACAGACCGAGCCAGTCGAGCACGCGCAGGCCGAGCCACAGATCGAGGACGATGCCGGGCACGAGGCCGAGCAGCGTGCCGAGCAGCATGGGTGCGATGCGGGTGCGCGACACGCCGAGCAGCGCCGGTGCGAGCGGCCAGGTGAACGTCAGAAGCCGCAGGATCAGCACGCTGCGCAGCGGACGCTCGATGAAAGCGCGCTCGTAGCGCCTGAGGCGGTCGGGCACACGTGCCTGGGCCCAGCCAAAGGCGAGGTAGCGGTACACGGCGAAGTAGAGCATCTGCCCCAGGGTGGCCCCGACGAGCGACAACAGCAGCGCGAGCCAAGGGGGCCACACGAGGCTCGACGCCACCACGAACAGGTGCCCGCTCGGCCCGAGCGGCTGCAGAAGACAAAACGCGAGCAAAAAGGCGACGGCCCCCAAGGCCCCGGTCGCACGCAGCTTCTGCTGCACCGTGGCGAGATCGAGGCGCTGGAGCGCGCCGCTCGAGAAGAGCGCCACTGCCGCCGCGATCAAGAGCAGCGCGAGCAAGAGCTTGGGCCAAACGCGCACGTTCAAGGCCCTCGAGCCTAGCCGAACACGGGGAAACCGCGAGCATGCGTCTTTGTTCGCGCGCAGGCGACGCTCGCGGCTACATTGCGGGGCGATGGCACGTGTTTCGTCTGGTCGTAGGCCCCCCGTTCCGTTCGAGCCCGCAGGAGCCGCCCTCTCTCGCATTCCCGCCGCCCCGGACAGCACGTTTCTGTTCGAAATCGCCTGGGAGGTGTGTAACCAGGTCGGTGGCATCTACCAGGTGCTGCGCTCCAAGGCGCCGCTGATGACCCAGCGCTTTCGCGAGCAGTACTGCCTGATCGGGCCCTACGCCGCCGAGAAGTCGTTGCTCGAGTTCGAGGCCATGCCCGCCACCGGCTGGATGGCGCGCGTGATCGACGTCCTCGAGCGCCGCGGCATCCGCGTGCACCACGGGCGCTGGCTCGTGCAAGGCAAGCCACGCGTGCTGTTGATCGAGCACGAGCGACTCGCGCCACAGCTCGCCGAGCTCAAGTATCGGCTGTGGGAGCATCACGCCGTGCCCACCCCTCCACACGACGCGCTGATCGATGGCGTCGTCACTTTCGGTGAGGCGGTGCGGCAGCTTCTCGAGCTCAGCACCGAGGAGCTGTCGAAGCCCGATGGCGCCTTCGATCGTCCGCAGAAGGTGCTCGCGCACTTTCACGAGTGGATGGGGGGGCTCGCCATTCCGCCCCTGCGCCGCGACAACATCCCGCTCGCCACCGTTTTCACCACCCATGCCACGCTGCTCGGCCGCTACATGGCGACGAACGAAGACAACCTCTACGAGCGGCTGCCCAGCGTCGACCACGGTGCGGCGGCCACGCACTACAACGTGCGCTCGCAGCATCTGATCGAGCGCGCCTGCGCCCACGGTGCGCACGTGTTGACCACGGTGTCGCAGATCACGGCCGAGGAGTGCGAGAGCCTGCTCGGGCGCGCGCCCGACGTCGTCACCCCCAACGGCCTCAACGTGTCTCGCTACAACGTGGGCCACGACTTTCAGACCTTTCACGCCGACCTGAAGGAGCGCTTGCACACCTTCTCGATGGGCTACTTCTTTCCGAGCTACCAGTTCGATCTCGACAAGACGCTGTACTGGTTCACGAGTGGACGCTTCGAGCCCAAGAACAAAGGCTTCGACCTGTGCCTCGAGGCCATGGCGCGGCTCAACCTGGAGCTGAAGGCGCTCGACCTCGGCGTGACCGTGGTGTTCTTCATCATCACGAACCGCCCCACCCACACCATCAATCCGCTCGTGCTCGAGAAGCGTGCCGTGCTCAACGAGCTGCGCCTCGTGTGCAACAACATCGTCGAGCGCGTGGGCAACCAGCTCTATCGTCGCGCAGCCACCGGCGAGCGACCACGCCTCGACGATTTGGTCGACGAGTACTGGCGGCTTCGCTACCGGCGCACGCAGGCCGCCTTCAAGATGAGCGTGTTGCCTCCCGTCGTCACGCACATGCTGCCGCACGAAGAGCACGATGCCGTGCTCAACCACATTCGTCAGCTGCAGCTCTTCAACCGTCCCGACGACCCGGTCAAGGTGGTGTATCACCCCGAGTTCATCAGCCCGGTCAATCCACTGTGGGGCATCGAGTACGACGAGTTCGTGCGCGGCTGTCACCTCGGCCTGTTTCCGAGCGCCTACGAGCCCTGGGGCTACACCCCGCTCGAGTGCATGGCCCTCGGCACGCCGGCGGTGTCGAGCGACCTCGCCGGCTTTGGGCGCTACGTGCACGAAACGTACGACGATCACGAGAGCTGGGGCATCGACGTCTTGCGCAGGCGGGGCCGCAGCTTCGACGAAGCCGCCGCCGATCTGTGCGCGCAGCTGCTCGAATACTGCAAGAAGTCCCGCCGCGATCGCGTAAATCTCCGCAACGAGGTCGAGAAGCGCTCGTGGCTCTTCGACTGGTCGAGGCTCGGTGCCGCCTACCATCGCGCCCACGACTTGGCGCTCGAGCGTCAGTGGGGCCCTACCCCTACACGAGGACGGCGGCGGCGCTGAGCCGAGCCTCGCACGTCACACCCCGGACGCGCGTCAACGCAACTTGCTTCGCGAGTGGAGGTGAGTTGAGGTAACAAGGGCCCGTACGCAGACGCGTGCACAAAACACAGTCGTTCGGCGCATGCGGTCGAGCGTGGAGGGGGGCTCCATGACGAAGAAGGCACAAGGCAAAGGCAGCAGCAGTCGCACCACCATCTCGTTGCGCGCGCCTGCCGCGCACAGCGTATGCGTGGCCGGTAGCTTCAACGACTGGCAGCCCGACGTGCTGGCCGCAAAAAAGAAGAAGGGTGGCGTGTGGTCACTCGATCTCGCATTGCCGCCGGGACGCTACGAGTACAAGTTCGTGGTCGACGGAGTGTGGTGCTGCGACGTCGAGGGCGAAGAGCCCGTAGAGCGGGCCGAATCGTGTGTCCCAAACCAGTACGGGACCATGAACCGCGTGCTCGACGTCCAGAACTGAACGGGAGGTCGTGTGGTAGGCAGTGATTGGCGGCAGCGCGCCGTGAGCGCCGAAGAGGCTGTGTCGCGCGTCCAAAATGGGATGCGCGTGTTCGTCCACGGAGCTGCGGCCACGCCGACGCCACTGCTCGATGCGCTCAGCCAGAAGCCGGGCCTCGAGGGCGTGCAGCTCTACCACCTGCACCTCGGCGGGCCCTGTGAGTTCGCCGATCCACAGCGCTCCACAGGGCTGTTTTCGAACTCGCTGTTCACGGGCCCCGCCCTGCGCAAGCCCGTGGCGGAGGGGCGCGCCGAGTTCGTCCCGGTGTTCTTGTCGGACATTCCCAACCTGTTCTGCTCGCGTCGCATCCCGCTCGACGTGGCGCTCTTGCAGCTCTCACCGCCGGATGCCCACGGCCACTGCACCCTCGGCACCTCCGTCGACGCTGCCAAGGCGGCGGCCGACTCGGCCACGATGATCATCGCCGAGATCAACGAGCAGATGCCGCGCACCTTGGGCAACACGGTGGTGCCGCTCGGAAGGGTGAGCGCGTTCATCCATACGAACCGACCGCTGCATGCGGGGCCCGTGAGCACACCGGGGCCGGTCGAGCGCCAGATCGGCGAGCATATCGCCCAGCTGATCGAGGATGGCTCCACGCTGCAGATGGGTATCGGCGGCATTCCCGATGCGGTGCTCGCGCTGCTCGGCAACAAGCTCGAGCTCGGCGTGCACACCGAGATGTTCTCCGATGGGCTGATCCCGCTGATCGAGGGCGGCGTCGTCACGAACAAGAAGAAGAAGGTGCACCCAGGCCGCTCGGTGACGAGCTTCGTCGCGGGCTCGGCGCGCCTGTTCGAGTTCGTGCACGACAACCTGCTCGTCGAGTTTCATCCCTGCGACCGAACGAACGACACGGCCCTGATTCGCAAGAACGACAAGGTCTGCGCGATCAACGCAGCGCTCGAGGTCGACCTCAGCGGTCAGGTGTGCGCGGACTCCATAGGCCACCAGATCTACTCGGGCATCGGCGGCCAGATGGACTTCATCCGCGGCGCGGCGCTTTCCCAGGGCGGTAAGCCCATCATCGCCCTGCCCTCCACCGCGGCGGGCGGTAAGATCTCGCGCATCGTGCCCGTGCTCAAGTCGGGTGCAGGCGTCGTGACCACGCGCGGCCACGTGCACTACATCGTCACCGAGCACGGCGTGGTCAACCTGCACGGCCTCAACCTGCGTCAGCGCGCCGAGGCCCTGATCTCGATCGCCCACCCCGACTTCCGCGCCGAGCTCACGCG
>CAYNOM010000212.1:8115-9209 GCA_964398415.1 uncultured Polyangiales bacterium
GAGCGAGTGCCCGCCCTGCGGTTACGGGCACTCGAGGTCGTCGGGCAGTCGACCGTGCGCAACGTGCTGCTCGTGGCGCTCCCCTTTGCTCGCTGGCTCGTTGCGGCCGGGGTCGGCTACGCGTGGCTGCTGATGTCGCTGTCGCTGTTCGAGGGCACGCGCCCCTGGGCGGAAGCGCTCACCGGCGCGCTCTTGGCACCGGTGACCAGCTTCGTGTCGCGAGTCGCCCTGAGCCTACCGCTCGCGCTGCTCGTGTTGTTCGCGCTGTCCCTGCTCGCGTTCCTCGTGAGATTGATCGAGCTCTGGTTCGACGGGTTGGCCAGGGGCGAGTCCGAATCCGGACCAGCACTGCCGCGCGAAGGAGCCCGATTCACCAGCGGGGCGCTGCGCGCGGGCCTGGTCATCGCGTTCCTGCTCCTCGCCGCTCCTGTCATCACTGGCGACGCCGAGGGGGTCTTGGCCAGGGCCGGCTGGGTCTTCGTGTGGGTGTTGTCGGCCGCTTCCGTGCCCTTGCTCGCGAACGCTCTGGTCGGCTGGGCCTTTGCTTCGACGCACGTTCTCGCGACCGGCCGCCAGGTCGAGTACGGCGGAGCATCTGGGCGTGTGCGCCGGGTCGGATGGTTGTTTGCCGAGCTCGAGGCCGAAGATGGCAGCCTTCAGCTCGTGCCGCACCTCTGTTCACTGGTACGGGTCACCCGAAGCCACGAACGAGGTGTGCAGTGAGCGCTGCGGCGTTGCTCCTCTTGCTGCTGGTGCTCGCGATCGTGGGCAGCGAGTGGGGGCGGGCCGACGGGCGCCGCGGCTTCGGCAGCGCTTCGGGCGCGGAGTACCTCGTACTCGGCGTGCTCCTCGGGCCGCACTGCGGAGGCGTCCTCGACGACGCGGTCGTGGGCGGCTTCGAGCCCATCGCCCTCGCGGCCCTGAGCTGGATTGCGCTCGGCTACGGCATGGACTGCGTGGTCCACGGCGAGCGTTCGGTGCCACTCGGCCGGATCGTCTCGGGGTGGGCTATCACCCTGTTCGTGGGTGGCGCATCGGGGCTGGGAGCGGGCTGGGTTGCTGCCTCGTTCCACGTGCTCGAAGGCGAGGAGCTG
>CAYNOM010000213.1:0-9166 GCA_964398415.1 uncultured Polyangiales bacterium
GCCGGCTGCTACATCGACGGACGGCCCGAAGCCTGAACGTGAGTCCAGGCTCGAGGGGACGGGCGCCGATAGGGAGATGCTGAGTCCATGGAGATTTTGGAAGCGTCGCTGGCCCAGGAAACCCAGCGTCGGTATCTCAATTACGCGCTGAGCGTCATCACGGCGCGCGCGCTGCCGGATGTGCGCGACGGCCTCAAGCCGGTGCAGCGGCGCATCTTGTACGTGATGCAGAACGAGCTGCATCTGCGCAGCGACGCGAAGTACAACAAATGCGCGCGCATCGTGGGCGACGTGATGGGCAAGTTCCATCCGCACGGCGACGCCTCGATCTACGACGCCCTCGTGCGCCTCGCCCAGGGCTTCACGATGTCGGCGCCGCTCGTCGATGGACGCGGCAACTTCGGCTCGCCCGATGGCGATTCGGCAGCGGCCATGCGCTACACGGAGGCGCGCCTCGCCAAGCTGTCCGACGAGCTGCTCAAGGAGCTCGGCAAGCGTGTGGTCGGGTTTCGCCCCAACTACGACGGCACGCGCTTCGAGCCCATCGTGCTCCCGGCACGCTTTCCGAATCTGCTCATCAACGGCTGTCAGGGCATCGCCGTCGGCATGGCCACGTCGATTCCGCCGCACAACCTCAAGGAGGTGGTCGACGCCTGCGTGGCGCTGATCGACGAGCCCGAGGGCGGCATCACCGAAGTCATGAAGCACATCCGTGGGCCAGACTTCCCCACGGGCGGTCAGCTCTTGTCGTCGAAGCGCGAGCTGCGCGAGGTGTATGAAAACGGCCAGGGCTCGCTCAAGCTGCGCGCCGAGTGGAAGCTCGAGGAGCCCAAGAAGAAGGGCAATCCATCGATCGTGATCACTTCGATTCCGTACTCGGTCGAGCGGCGCTCGATCGTCGAGAAGATCGCCGAGGTGATCATCGCGCGTAAGCTGCCGCCGCTGCTCGACGTGCGTGACGAGAGCACCGACGTGTGTCGCGTGGTGTGCGAGATCAAGGCGGGCACCGATCCGCAGCTCGTGATGGCCTACCTCTACAAGCACACGCCGCTCGCCACGAACGTGCAGGTCAACATGACCTGCCTCGTGCCGGTGCCGGGCAGCGAGGTGGCCGCGCCCGAGCGTCTCAACCTGGTGCAGATCCTCAAGCACTTCCTCGAGTTCCGCATGGAAGTGGTGACGAAGCGCCTCGAGTTCGATCTCGAGCAGCTGCGCCGTCGCATCCACATCCTCGAGGGCTTCGAGAAGATCTTCGACATCCTCGACGAGACCATCGCGATCATCCGCAAGAGCGACGGCAAACAAGACGCCGCCAACAAGCTGATGAAGCGCTTCGAGCTCGACGAGGAGCAGGTCGAGGCCATCCTCGAGCTCAAGCTGTATCGCCTGGCGAAGCTCGAGATCCTGCTGATCCAGAAAGAGCTCGGCGAGAAGCGCGCCGAGGCCGATCGCACGGAGAAGCTGCTCTCGAGCCCCAAGGCGCGATGGCGGCTCATCCGCGCCGAGCTGCTCGAGCTGTCTCACGAGTATGGCGATCGCCGCCGCACGCGCATCCTCGCCTCCGTCGACGAGCCCGAGTACCAAGCCGAAGACTTCATCGTCGACGAGGATGCCTTCGTGCTCCTCAGCGCCCAGGGTTGGGTGAAGCGGCAAGGGCAGGTGAAGGATCTCGCGACCACGCGCGTGCGCGAGGGCGACCGCGTGATCGGCGTCGCGGCGGGCTCCACCAAGGCGTCGCTGGCGTTCTTCTCGAACCTCGGCTCCTGCTACGTGTGTCGCATGGTCGACGTGCCCCAGGCCACCGGCTACGGCAATCCGGTGCAGACGCTGTTCAAGCTCGCCGACGGCGAGAAGCTGATCCGCGTGCTGTGCTTCGACCCGCGCGTGGTCGACGTGCCCGAGCCCACTGAGGGCGCCGAGCCCGAGCCTCCCTACGCGCTCGCGGTGACGCGGCAGGGGCAGACGTTGCGCTTCTCGCTGCGGGCCCATCGCGAGCCCTCCACGCGCTCGGGGCGGCGCTATGCTCGCCTGGCCGAGGGCGACGAGGTCATCTACGTCGACGTCGCGAGCGAAGGTGCCCACGTAGCCGCGGCGAGCGCGACGGGGCACGCGCTGATCTGCAAGGTCGACGAAGTGTCGGTGCTGGCCGGTGCGGGCAAGGGCGTGATGTTGATGAAGCTCGACGCGAAAGACCACCTCATCGCGGCCACCTTGCTCAGGACGCGCAGCGCGAGCATGAGCGTGCTCAACGAGAAGGGCACCGAGTACGACATCACGCTGCGCAGGTACGAAGCCGTGTCGCGCGGTGGCAAGGGGCACGCCATGTTCAAGCGCGGCAAGCTCGTCGAGCGTGTGCCCGAGGAGCCGGAGGTGCCCTCGCTGGGCGAGCCGGTCAGGTCTCAGCGTCCCCCGCGAGGTGAAGGATGACCACCTATACCGCGAAAGACATCGAGGTCCTCGAGGGCCTCGAGCCCGTCCGCAAGCGCCCCGCCATGTACATCGGCGGCACCGACAAGGCAGGCTATCACCACCTGTTGTGGGAGATCGTCGACAACTCGGTCGACGAGGCGATCAACGGTCACGCGACTACCATCGAGGTCACGCTCGATGCCGATCACAAGGGCGCGACGATCAGCGACAACGGGCGTGGCATCCCGGTCGATATGCACCCGAAGTTCAAGCGCTCGGCGCTCGAGCTCATCCTGTGCACCCTGCACGCGGGCGGAAAGTTCGAGGGCAAGAACTACAGCGTGTCGGGTGGCTTGCACGGCGTGGGCTCGTCCGTCGTCAACGCCCTGTCCGAGGAGATGAACGTCACCGTGCGGCGCGAGGGCAAGGAGTACGTCCAGTCCTACGCACGCGGTTTGCCCACCACGAAGCTCAAGACCGTGGGGGCGACGCGCAAGCGCGGCACGGAGATCCACTACCGGCCCGATGCCACTATCTTTGGCAAGTCGCTGAAGCTCGATCCCGAGCTCGTGCGCGAGCGTCTCGAGTCCAAGTCGTACCTGCATCGTGGGCTCAAGGTCGTGTTTCGCGACGGCGATGTGGTGCAGACCTTCGAGCATCCGGGCGGAATCGCCGACTATCTGACGAAGATCGTCGCTGAGAAGTCGATGCGTCCCGTGCACGCCCAGATGTTCACGGTCAACCGCGAGAGCGAGCCGCGCATGGAGCTCGCGTTGATGTGGACCGAAGCCACCGACGAGTGGATGCGTTCCTACGCGAACGGCATTCCCACCGGGCAGGGCGGCACCCACGAAAACGGTCTGCGCGCGGGGGTAGGCAAGGCCATCCGCAGCTACATGCAGACGAAGAAGATCGAGCCGAAGGGCCTCACGATCGCCGCGGAAGACATCCGCGAGGGCCTCGCGATGATGCTCAGCGTGTACGTGGCCGAGCCCCAGTTCCAGGGCCAAACCAAGGATCGACTCAACAACCCCGAGGTCGCTGGACAAGTCGACGGTGTCGTGAAGAACGCCCTCGAGCAGTGGCTGCTGCAGAACCCGAGCATCGCCGACGCGATCATCGCGCGCATCATCCTGTCGTCCCGTGCACGTGCCGCGAGCCGCGCCGCGAGTCAGCAGGTGACGCGCAAGACGGCGGTCAGCCACCGCCTCAACTTGCCAGGCAAGCTCTCCGATTGCGCAAGCACCGACCCGGACGAGAGCGAGCTGTTTCTGGTCGAGGGCGACAGCGCCGGTGGCAACGCCAAGCAGGGGCGCGATCGTCGCACCCAGGCCATCTTGCCCCTGCGCGGCAAGGTGCTCAACGCCGAACGCGCGGCGAGCGCTGCCATCGTCAACAACCGCGAGCTCACCGATATCGTGTCGGCCCTGGGCTGCGGGCTCGGCAAGGAGTTCGACGTCAAAAAGCTGCGCTACGGCAAGATCGTGCTGCTGATGGACGCGGACAGCGACGGTCACCACATCTCGACGCTGCTGCTCACGTTTTTCTATCGCATGCTGCCCGGGCTCGTTCGTCAGGGGCACGTGTATCTGGCGATGCCGCCCCTGTATCGCATCGATGCCGGCAAGGAGACCTACTGGGCCCTCGACGACGCCGAGCGCGACGCCGTGCTCGCGAAGCTCCCGAAGAACGTCAAGCCCGACATCAGTCGCTTCAAGGGTCTCGGTGAGATGAGCGCCGACGAGCTCAAGATGACCACGCTCGATCCGAAGAAGCGTCGCCTGCTGCGGGTGCGGGTCGACGAAGAGGTCACCACCGATCAGATCATCAACGACCTGATGGGCAAGGACGCCGGCGCGCGTTTCCGCTTCATCATGGAGCGCGCGGGCGAGGCCGACGCCGAGACGCTCGACGTCTGAAGAGCGCCGCGTCGTCGCCCTGCGCGGCGGGTCCGTTCAGGTGAGGGCATGTCGGCGCGCAGGGGCAGCATCGGATGCGGCCGCGCTTCGTCGCTTGCTCGCCAGAATTCGACGTTGGTACACTCGGTTACATGGTGTCACGCCTCGGGGGGAAGTGGCTCGCGTTGGTCGCGCTCGCGCTCGGCTGTTTCGTGAGCACGCGCGCCAGTGCCGACGAGCCTTGGCTGCTGGATGCGGAGCTGACGGGAGGCTTGCCGATCACGGAGCCCCAGCGCGAGTGGTTTTCGTTCGGCGGGTCGCTCGCCCTCACGGTGTCGAAGCCCCTCGTGTCCTGGTTTTCACTCGCCGCGCGCGTGCGTGCCGCGGCCTTCCTCGATGGGGATACGCCGACCACGCCCGGGGTGCACGACCCGGGCCGTGGGCTGTTGTCGTCCGGGCAGGTCGGCTTCATCGTGCGGCTGCCCCAAGACTCCGTGCGTCGCGGCACAGGGCTCTGGATGGATGGTGTCATCGGCGGTGGCCTCACGGGTAGCTCGCTGCGCCCGATGTTCGAGGGTGGCGTCGGCTACGGCTTCTACGTCGGCGAGCGCACGGCCATTGGGCCCGTGCTGCGTTACCTGCAGGTGCTGCAGTCCGATGCAGAGCTTGCCCCGAGCGACGCCCGCATCGCCCTCGTGGGCGTGCGTCTCAGCTTCAACGACGCACCGGAGATCCCCCCGGAGAAGCGCCCGCCGCCGCCGCCCGATCGCGATGGCGACGGCATCGCCGACGCCGCCGACGCGTGCATCGACTTGGCCGAGGACTTCGACGGCTTCCGTGACGACGACGGCTGTCCCGACGATGACAACGATCAGGATGGCGTTCCCGATGCTGCGGACGGCTGTCCCAACATCTCGGAGGATTTCGACGGTTTCCGCGACGACGACGGCTGTCTCGACGATGACAACGACGATGACGGGATCGCGGACGAGCTCGACAAGTGTCCCCTCGAGCCCGAAACCCTCAACGGTGTGGACGACGAGGATGGCTGCCCGGATCAGGGCCTGATCGTGATGCAGGACGACCGTATCGTGCTCGAAGAGCGCGTGTTGTTCGATCCGGCGCGATCTCGCGTTCGAAGCGGCGCGGCGCCGGTGCTCCAGGCCATCGTCAACCTGTGGAAGCAGCATCCGGAGTGGACGCGGGTGCGCATCGAAGGCCACGCGGACGCCACGGGCAACGCCGAGTTCAATCAGAAGCTCAGCGAGCGACGCGCGGCGAACGTGCGCGAGGTCCTGATCAAGCTCGGCATGCGGGCGGATGTGATCGTGGCGGAGGGCTTCGGCTCGACCAAGCTCCTGACGCAAGGCACGACGGACGAGGATCACCGCAAGAACCGACGCGTCGAGTTCGTGGTGGTGGCGCGCTACGACGACCTCCCACCTCAGCCGGCGACGCCGCCCGAGGTCGTGGCACCGACTCCCGATGCTGCCGGCGCGGCGCCCGCAAGCGACGAAGGCAGCACGAAGCAGCCCGATGGCACGAAGCAGCCCGATGGGCCCAACACCGAAGGCGAGGGGGACGCGCCATGAGCAAGGCTTTCATCTTGGCCCTGCAAGCGCTGCTCGTGTGGGCCGCCGTGGGTTGTGCGAGTCCCTTGGTTGGGCTCGAGTGCCAGCGCGGCTACGACCGCTGCGGCAATGCTTGCTACGACCTCGCCAACAGCGATGACCACTGTGGGGAGTGCGGGCGCAGCTGCGGCCCCGGCGCCATCTGCGTCGAAGCGACATGCATTCCCGGCAGCCGCGATGATGCGGGCACAGGTGGATGGACCGTTTCGCCACCCTTGTGCGCGACGGACGACACCGATCCCGAGTGCACGTGCGATTTCGGCGAGCTCAAGTGCGGCACGAGCTGCGTCGACTCCGTGCGCGACGCAGAGAACTGTGGAGAGTGCGGGCAGCGCTGCGATCCGGAGGACTTCTGTCAGGCCGGCGCGTGCACGGCCGACTGTGATCCACCCCTGATCGCCTGCGGTGCGTCCTGTGTCGACCCGAAGAACGACATCTATAGCTGCGGCGGCTGCGGAAACGTATGCCCCTCGGGCCTGTGCAACCAAGGCCAGTGTCTCGGTCAAACCGCGGGTCACGTCATCCTCATCGGGCACCCCATGAGTGAAGGACGCCCCTCCGTCGACAGGCTTGCGGGCAACGCGATTTTTCTCCCCAACGCCGATCCGCTGCGCATTCTCAGCTTCCAGGGCGATGCAGCGGAGGGAGACGCCGCCGGCGTGCGGCGGGCCATCGCGTCCTACGCCGCGGCGACCGGGCGCACCTTCGAGCTCACCGAGAGCGCCGCCATCGCCATCCCCGCTCTCTTGTCGGTGTCGGACGTGTTGGTCCTCAATGCGCAAGCAAGGGCCAGCGACGAGGTGCTGCAGAAGAACGCGGCCGCGTGGGGCCCGGCGCTCAGCGCCTTTGTGTCGCGAGGCGGGACCATCGTGTTGTTCGATGGGCAGGCGGGCCACAGCGGCAGCTCTCAGCTGCTCTCGGCGATCGTACCGGGTAGGGATCCCCTGTACAGGGGCCGCGGGCGCAGGCCCCTGGCGCGCACCGAGGTCGAGCTCGTCGACAAGGGCGACGCGCTCGCTACGGGCGTCACCACGACCTACGTCAGCACAAGCGCCAGCGTCGTGTTCGACACGGACGAACAGCGGGTGGTCGTGCGCGATCCTGCGTCGGGTTTGCCGGTCGTCGTTCACATCACGCGCTGAAGCTGGTCGAACCTCATGTTGCGACAGCTCTCGAGTGTGCCTTTGCACGTTGCTCCGCGGGCAACTCGTCGACCTCGTCGATCAAGGGCTGCGCCTTGGAAGCGGCGCATTGCCCATGCTGCGCTACAGTTCGGCCGACTTAAGCTCGTTTGGGACAAATGCTGCACCCCAATCCCCCTCCCCCCGAGGGGCTCGGTCCCTTGCAGACCGAGACCGCCTCCCTAGACACTCGTACGCGGGCAACGCCGGAGACACCGGCATCCGTGGACGCGGGCGCTTGGTCGCCGCCGCGCACGCTCGGAGATCGCTTCGAGCTGCTCGAGCAGATCGGAGAGGGCGGGATGGGCGTCGTGTACCGCGCCTACGACTGGCTGTCCGACGAGGTGGTGGCGATCAAGTTGCTCCGCGCCCATGAAGGCGACGAAGGCGGACGCACCGCAGAGCGGTTCCGCCGCGAGCTGCGGGCAGCACGCAGCGTGACCCATCCGGGGGTCGTTCGGATCCACGAGCTGTTCGCGTTCGAGGGGCGGCTCGCGCTCTCGATGCAGCTCGTCGACGGTGAGACGCTCGATGCACGCATCCGTCGTGATGGCGCGCTCTCCGCCGACGCGGTGATCCGTCTTGCGCGCGAGCTCGCGGAGGGGCTTTCTTGCGCGCACGCCGAGGGCATCGTGCATCGAGACCTCAAGCCCTCGAACATCCTGCTGCGGCGGGACGACGGCCGCGCGATGATCTCGGACTTCGGCATTTCGCGGATGACGCAGGCCGAGTCTGAGCCCATGCCGGACTGGGCAGGCCCGTCTCCGCGCTTTTCCAACATGACACGCGGCGTGTTGGGGACGCCCGCGTACATGGCGCCAGAGCAGCTCAGAGACCCGGTCGTCGCGGACGCGCGCTCCGATGTCTACGCGCTCGGCCTCGTCCTGTTCGAGGCAGCGACCGGCCGGCTGCCCCAGCGCGAGCCGGCAGGCAGCCAAGGCGTCGCGGCGCGGGTGGTGCCAACGCGTGATGCCTTGCCGGCAGCGCTCCCGGCGTGGCTGACCGCCATGATCACGCGCTGCCTAGAGCCCGATCCGGCGGCGCGGTTTGCGAGCGGCGTCGAGCTCTTCGCAGCCGCTCGGGTGAGGGATGGGGGCCCGCGCGACGGGGCACGTGTCGCTCTTCGCCGGACGGCGTGGGCGGCTCTCGCCGTGGCGCTCGCGGCGTCGATCGCAGCTCCCCTGTTGCATCGACCTCCCGTCGGGCTGCCCACGCAAGACAGGCGGGTGTTCGTCGAAGTGTCCGCCGCGCCCGGCGTATCGGAACGCGTCCGACTGGCGACGGAGCGGCTCGCACGCAGGGCGCTCACGGAGCGAGGCCTGGCCTTCAGCGTCGTCGAGAACCCCGCGCAGGCCAACGTGCGCGTGAGGCTGGAGGTTCATGAGCGAGCCGACGGGATCGCGCTCGAGCCTTCCTTCGGACCCACGGACGGCGAGCTCACCCTTGGCTCGACCGTGCGCAGGACGTCCGTGCGCGGGGCGCTCGACGCCGTCGCGGATGAGCTGGTCGCAACGCTCTCGTCGGACCAGCCCCGGCGCGAACCCTCCGCAGAGGAGCGTCGGGCCATGCATCGGCTTGGGCTCGATTCCCTCGAGCAGCTGCTCGCCTACGACGCGGCCCTTTCCGCGCAGTTTGAGACTGGCGGCCTCGAGCTCAGCTCGGCGGTGAAGGCGCGCTTGAAGGCCCTGTCGAGCCTCGCTCCTGCGTGGGCCCGCGCGCACCTCTTCTGGGAGCTCTCGCGCCGGATGTTCTTGGTCACAGAGCTGCCGGCCGAGCTGCATCCCCTGGATCGCTCGCGAGACCCCGAGGGCGTGAGGTTGCTGGACTCTGTGCGCCTATTTTTCGAGGGCGACCGAGCGAAGGCAGAGCAAATGCAGGCGGCGCTCTATCGCGGAGCCCCGGACGATCCTCTGATCGCCGTCATCTACGCTTCGACGCTCAGTGCGCAGCCCCACCGCACAACTGAGTTCGTCGCCGTCGTGCGCACGGTGCATGCACGCTGGCCGAGCTTTTCGTTTGGGGCATGGATCGCCACGGCGCTGCCCAT
>CAYNOM010000214.1:0-8821 GCA_964398415.1 uncultured Polyangiales bacterium
GGCCCTTGTGAATCCCGTGGAGCTGGAGCACCAGGGCGGAGAGAGGCGTTCTGAGCTCGTGCGAGGCGATCGACAAGAACTCATCCCTGGCGCGCACGGCGCTCTCGAGCTGCTCGTTGAGACGCTTGAGCCTCTCTTCTGCGCCGCGTGCATCGGTCATGTCGCAGGTGATCTTGGCGAAGCCCAGGTGGGTGCCCTGGGGGTCGCGCAGCGCGGTGAGCACCACGTTGGCCCAGAAGCGGCTGCCATCCTTACGCAGACGAAAGCCCGCCTCGGTGTAGGAGCCCGTGCGCAGGGCCTGGGCGAGCTCGTGTTCTGGGTGCCCGCGCTCTCTGTCCTCGGGGAGATAGAAGATCGAGAAGTGCTTACCCACGATTTCGTCGGCTCGGTAGCCCTTGAGGCGCTCGGCGCCGGCGTTCCAGCTCGTGATGCGGCCGTCGGGGTCGAGCATCATGATGGCGTAGTTGCGGACGCTCTCGACCAGCAGCTTGAACTCTTCGGCGGCGCGACGTCGGGCGCGCTCTTCGGCGAGTGTCCGATCGGTCTCGTGCTTGTAGAGCGCCACCTCGATCGCTGCGCGCAGCTCCCGCTCGTTGAAGGGCTTGACCACGTAGCCGAAGGGAGAGGTGGTGGTGGCGCGCAGGATCGTCTCGTCGTCGGCGTAGGCCGTCAGGTACACGATCGGCACGTCGAGGCGCTCGCGGATCTGCTCGGAGGCGCGAATGCCGTCCATCTCGCCGCGCAGGCGGATGTCCATCAGGATGAGGTCCGGGCATAGCGCGAGGGCCTTCGGCACGGCTTCTTCGCCGGACGCGACGTTGCCGACGACTCGGTAGCCCATCTTGCCGAGCGTGTGCTCCAGATCGGCCGCGATCAGGCGCTGGTCTTCCACGATGAGCAGTCGACGTCCGGTTTCGCTCATTCCATTTCTCCCCGCTCGAAACGAATCACAAAGCGAGTACCTTCGGAGACATCGAGATCGATCGTGCCACGCACCTGCTCGGTGAGGATACAAACGAGCTTGAGACCGAGCGTCGTGGGATCACGAAAATCGATGTCGGGCGGAAAGCCCACCCCCGAATCACGAACGGTGAGCAGCGCATCGTTGCCCTCGCGCCGCAGGTTGACCGAGACGCGTCCTCGGCGCCCGTCGCGGAACGCGTGCTTGAGCGCATTGGAGACCAGCTCGTTGACGATCAGGCCGCACGAGATGGCTGCGTCGACGCCCATGGGCACGTCTTCTGTGTCGATGGAGAGCAGGATGTCGTCGGGGTTGACGCCGTAGGTGGTGAAGAGGCCGTTCGTGAGGCTCTTCAGGTACTCGGCGATGTCGACGTGGGCGAGATCCTTCGACTGGTAAAGCTTCTCGTGAAACAGGGCGATCGAGCGCACCCGCGACTGACTCTCCTTGAACAGCCCGAGCGCGAGTGGGTCGGTGATCTGATCCATCTGCAAGTTCAACATGCTCGACACGATCTGCAGGTTGTTCTTGACGCGATGGTGCACCTCCTTGAGGAGCACTTCCTTCTCCTTGAGCGAGGTGCGCAGGCGCGTTTCGACGAGCTTACGCTCCGAGGTGTCGCGAATGGCGGCTGAGACGAGCATCCCCTCCTCGGACTCGATCGGGCTCAGGCTGATCTCCACGGGGAATTCGCTGCCGTCCTTGCGGATGCCAAACAACTCGAGGCCCGAGCCCATGGGCCTCACGCGAGGGTCGGTCATGAAGCCGTGCCGATGCTCAGGGTGCTGACTCCGATAGCGCGGAGGCACGAGGGTCTCTACCATTTGCCCGAGCAGCTCAGTGCGGCGGTAGCCGAACAGCTTCTCGGCCTGCGAGTTCAGCAGCACCATCTTGCCCTCGCGATTGACGATCACGATGGCGTCGGGCGCGGCTTCGAGAAAGCCCCTGAACTGGTCCTCGACCTTCTTGCGCTCGGTGATGTCGCGAATCGCGGCCATGACGAGCACGCCGTCTGCGGTCTTCAGCGGCGAGAGGCTGATCTCGATCGAGAACTCGCTGCCGTCGCGACGTCGGCCCGAGAGCGCGCGTCCTTCGCCCATGGAGCGCGTGCGCGGCTCGACGAAGTACCGCGCGCGGTGCTGCACGTGACTTTCGTGATAGCGCGTTGGAATCAGCACCTCGATCGAGTGGTGCAAGAGCTCCTCGCGCCGAAAGCCGAACATACGTTGCGTCAGCGAGTTGACCATCACGATCAGGCCCTGCTCGTCGACGACGACGATGGCGTCTGGTGCCGCCTCCAGAAAGGCTTCGAGCGCCGTCGCGCCTGAGTCGATGCTGCTCGTGGTCGTTTTTTTCATGGAGCCCCCCAAGGGCCGAAACAGCGCGGTGCTCGTTGGTTACGGCTCGGCGCGTTCGAGAGGCGCCACGGGCGAGCGATAGCTCGTTCAGGGTATTCTTGCACCCGGAGATGACTCTGCCCAGGCGTGTGGACGCGCGTCAAGCACTGAACGTGCAGAAAAGGCTGGGCGTCCAGGCATCGTTGCAGACTGCAGCGCGTTGCCCTTCAGCCAGCCTCGAGTGTTGCTGGGGAGGCGTCGTTCGTGTCAGCGCAAGCCGACGCGCACGCCCTGCTGGTTGTTGTTGGAGGAGGTCGGGCAGTTGTGGTCGCCCGTCACGCGCGTGCCAGTCACCGCAGCCCAGTAGCCGCCGCCGGGGGAGCTCACACACTGATAGCGCACGTTGCTCCAGTAGACGGCCTGACACAATCCGGACAGCTTGTGCCAGCGACCATTGCTGAACTCGACGATGCTTCCCGCTGGTTGCTCGCCGCCGCCGTTCTTTGGCACGTCGAAAGTCACGAAGGCGCTCGAGCCGCTCGGGTCGTGGCGAATCACCTGGGGCTGACAGTAACAGCTCTGGCCGTTGCCGCCGCACACGCCGCAGCGATCGGCGACCGTGTTCGAATCGCGCACGCCGTCACATCCACGCTGCACGGGGACGCAGTTTTTGGCCGTGTACTCGGTGGTGAGGGCGAGCTTGACCTGAGTCAGATCGGCGAGGTGACGCACGGTGTACGAGATCGGCACGCCGGGGCTGTCGGGCCCGAAGTTGGCGCCGGCCGTGAGGAAGGTGCGGATCACGTCGAACTGCTCGGAGCCCTGACTGCCACCAAGCTCGCTGCCGGTGGCCGCGGTGATGGCGTCGCGCGCATTGCCGCCGATGCCGTAGGCCTTCACGCTCGACTCGTTGATCACCTTGCGGTAGCTCGCATCGACCGAGCCCGAGGCAGAGATGGCGGCGGCGCTGTAGGCGGCTTTGATCGCGGCCTCGAGCTGCATTTGCGAGGCGCTCGACTCGAACAGAAGATAGAAGATGCGTCCGTAGGTCACCGAGCCGACGTACACGATGGGGTTCGAAGGACCCGTATAGGGCGCGAGATCGGCCGCCGTGACGTGGGGCGCGAAGGTGCCCGCGGCACCGTTCGGCGGCGTGAACGCCATCGTGTAGTACTCCTGCGTGAACTGAATCAGATAGCGGCTCTTCGTGTCGCTCGAATCGAAGGCGAGGGCGGCCGACGCCGACCAGTTCGTGCCCTGCACGTTGGCATCGACGGCCACGGCGAGCTGCTCGCTCGAGTACACCGACGAGCCGCTGTAGGAGAACTTGGCAGGCGTCGCGCCCTCATACTCCGCCAGGATCTCGTTTTGGGCCTGCGTCGCAGACGACAGCGAGGGCGACTCGAGCGTGCGGGAGAACAGACCTCCGCCCCCGGAGGACAGCGTCAGCGTGATGCTGCCCGGTGCGCGATCGACCGGGATCGGATCGAGCACCCCGCCGCCGAGCGACTTGCCCTGCACGAGCGAGCCGGGCCACAGCACGTCCGCGTTCGGGTTGAGCGCGACGAAGCGCTCGGGCACCTTGGTCAGACTGTACTCGGCCTCCGTGCACGCAAACTCGCCGTTCTGAGCATCGATCAGATTTTCTACGGGCTCGCTCAGACGCTGCGGCTCTGGATCGGCCATCTGCTCGGTCGACAGGGAGCCGCCCTCACTCAGCAGGTTTCGAATCTCGGGCGCGCGCTCGGCGTCCTCGGATTCCTTGGGATCGGTCGGCGCGTCGTCGTCGTGCGCGGGGTCGTCATGCAGTGCGCCAGCATCGACCTCATTCTGCATCGGCACCTCGCTCGCGCCCTCATCCAGAGCGAGCGCGTCGTCGACCGAAGACGCGTCTGCGCTGCAGCCGACGAGGGCCGCACACAGAAACAGCACGCGGGGGCCGATGAAGCGTGAACGAGGCGTAGGAGATGACGATGCTTCGGTGTGCATGGAGAGCCCTTTCGGTGTTGGCGAGCCGCGTGTGGTGCGGCCCGCGTCAGGGCTCTGAGCAGCAGTCGTGCCAACGCCTTGGTGGCTCGCAACTAGCTGAAATGACGCGGCTGTGCGCCGTCGTCGACAAGGCGCCGCCGGAGTCGCGCCATCGAGTCACAGGTGTGACTCGTGTTGCAGGGGGGTGTGACTCGAAGCGCGCCGCCCTCCAGCTGGGCTGACGCTGCTTCAGCTCTTCTGCGCGAGCTTTTCGCTGAGCGCGCGCGCCTCGACGATGTTGTCTTCGATGGAGCAGTACGTCCATCCGCCGTAGCGTCCGATGGAGTACACGCCCTGCGCTTCGAGCAGTGGCGTCACGCGTGCGTGCTCGCGCAACGAGCCCTGGGTGATGTGCACGTAGGCCGGATCGAGCACGACGTCGTGGTGTGCGACGAGCTTCTGGGAGGTGACGACGCCCGCCCGCGAGAGATCGTCGAGCACCCGCGCGCGCATGGCAGCGACGTCGATTTCTGCATCGGCGGGATAGCCGACCTCCACGTACAGGCTCATGCGATCGCTGTCGAAGATGTTGTCGTAGAAGCCCACGCGATAGAACGACAGCGTGCGATTGGGAAAATAGATCCAGTGCACCCCACGCGCGCCCTTGTGATCGAAGCCCAGATTGAACACGAGCACCTTGTTCCAGCTGAACACGGACGCATCGTGGGGAATGCCGGTCATGGCGAGCAGCGCGGGCAGGGGGGCTGAAGACACGAGCTGCTCGAAGCGGATCGCACGCTTGCTCGTGTGCGCGATCTTTCGCGTGAGATCGATGGAGATGAGGGCTTCCGACAGGGCGATGCGATCCTTCTGCACGGAGCTCGCCATGGCCTTGACGTATTCGATGGCGCCACCCTCGGGATAGGTGAAGGTGGCGTTGTAGCTCGCGTTGTCTGGGCTGCGCATGTTGGCGATGATCTCGGTCAGGTTGGCGTGCGGAAAAAACCGCCCCATCGCATCCTTGTCGAGCGTCGCGAGGTCGCAGGCATAAAGCTTCTCGTTGTACGGGATCAGAAACTTCTCGGCGATGCCGCGCCCGAAGCGCGCGTAGAGCATCTCTTTGAAGTTCTTCTCCTCGGGCGCACGCGGTGCCACGTCGGGGGCGCGCGCGAAGTAGAGGTCGACCAGGCACTCGATCAGCTCGTCTTTCGGGAGCTGATGGATGTTCTTCTGGAACGGAAAGTCGATGCGCTCGCCTCCGTAGTCGATGAAAGAGCGCTTTTCGACCGTGCGCACCGCCTGGGCGGGCATGCGTTCGCGCAGGTAAGCCTCGATCTCGGGATGCTTGAAGTGGAAGAAGTGCCCCGAGTAGTCCCACACGAAGCCATCGCGCAGGATGGTCTTGCAGTAGCCACCGATCTCGTGGTCGCGGTCGATCACGAGATAGTCGTCGTCCTTCGAGAAGGCGGCGGTGGCGAGCCCGCTCATGCCCGCCCCCACGATTAGCGTGCGTACCGATTCCATCGGCGGCAGCATGACACGGTGCGCGCGTGGGGTCGCCCGTGGGTCTTGCGCTCAGCCGCGACGGGGGCGATGCATGATCCACAGGGGCGGTGTGCTCTCGACGCTCAGCTCGTGCGTCACGTCGAAGCCGAAGCGCCGGTAGTAACCCACGTTGTCGGGACGCGAGGTCTCGAGGTGGCACGGCAAGTCGTCGCGGTCGCACTCGTCGAGAAAGCTGCCTAGGAGCGCCCTGCCGATGCCGGCGCGCTGCTGATCGGGATCCACGGCCAACACCGCCACGTAGGCGTGGGGCGCTGCGGGTCGCAGCGCGTGCATGCGCGAGAGCACGAGCAAGCCCTGTCGCAGGCGCCCCAGCTGCGCGAGGCGCTGGCCGCGGCCCAAGATGGGAAAGACCATGCCCGGGACGATCGCGCCGATGGACATGGCGTACGCGGCCGTCGAGGCCCGCGCGGTCGGTCGCTCGACGCACAGGATCCCCGAAGGAGCGCGCGCGTCGCCGTACAGTCCGCCTGCGGCTGCGTGGGGCCGCATCAGCGCGCCCATGACGCGCGTGAGCAGCGCGCTGCGCGTCTCTGCGTGCGGCAAGAGGTACTCGAAGAACGGATCGTCGTAGAAGGCCCGGGCGGCGATGTCGGCCGCACGGTCGAGTCCTGCGTCGTCTAGCGGAGTCTCTTGGCGCACGCGCCGACGCTAGCACGCAGCGGAACGACATGAGCACACGTGGCGTGCGCGCTGCGCCGCGCTGGGTGTGCGCACGCCGTGGCTGCCCATACGAAGCGTGTAGAAAGCCGAAAACAGACCTTCACGTCAGGTTCGCGCCGTGGCCAGATCCTACCTACTGGCTCGTATGAACCCCCGAGAGCCGCGGCGAAGCAGTGCTGCGTGCGTGGGGGGGCCCGGAGGTTCGATGATGTTCGAGAAGTGGACGAAGCTCGCGGTCGTCTGGGGGTTGTGCCTGGCTTTTGGCTGCGGAACGCAGGGCGAGGCCCCAAAGGCGCAGGGGGCCGCGTTGCAGGCCCAGGGAGACGAGCGCCCCTCGCCCGCGAAGGATCCGGAGCCGGGCGACGACCTTCGCCTGTACTCGCAGGCACCGTAGTCGCGCCCTCTGGGATCGCCTCAGCGCACGGCGATGTCGAGGTAGAAGGGGATGTCCTCGACGAGCTTTTCTGGCTCGAGCAGCAGATCGAACACCACGTGCACGGTGGCCTCGGCCCCAGTGTCGTTCGTGAAGCTCACGTGCTCGCGGATCGCGAGGTTGTCGTTCACGCCCGCCACGCAGGTGCCTAGCTTGCCGCAGCTGCCCTTCAGCACGTAGAGCACGGCGTCGTAGTCGCCCGTCTCCTTCACGTTGGCCCACACCTCGAGCGTCCGCCCCGCGGGCACGACCACCTTCACCCAGGCGTCGCGACCGTTGCTCGGAAGCCAGTGCCCGCACTTGTCGGGATTCGTGAAGTCGTTGCTGTTGCTGCCCACGTTGCCTGCGTAATGACCCGGAGCGACCACCTTCGAGTTGAGGCAGAAGTTGTGATCCTGGGGCACGGGCTTGCGCTCGAGCGCCCAGGGATCGTCCTTTGCGGGATCGTAGCCAGGCTCGAGCCCACCGAGCGCGTCGTCGTCCGACGTGGCGTCGTCTGAGGTGTCGGCGTCTGCGGTGGCGGCGTCTGCGGTGGCGGCGGGCTTGCCCGTGTCCGTGACATCGTCTGCTGCACCCCCGTCGTCGACCTCGGAGTCCGCGCCCGGGCCCGCATCACGCGCAGCAGGCGGCTCCGCGGGCTCCTTGTCCTCGTCGTCCGTCGGCTCCGACGGCGCGTCCATGTTCGGGGCCTCTCCCGCGGCGGAAGCGTCGTCGCGCGTGGTCGCGGGATCGGAGGTGGCGACGCGACCTCCGGAAAACGGCTCTGCTTCATTCTTGCCGGAGGCTGCAGAGCAGCCTGCGAGAATGGCGACAACGGCGATGAAACCCAGCCCGTGACGAGACATGACGATCCTTTCCCTGATTCTTGCAACGACGCTCCCGCCACCGTGAGCCGAGACGGGATGCGCGGCGAGATGACGCGTCAGCGCAGCGCGTCAACGTCGTCGTGTGAGCAAATGACACGCGCTGTTCGCACCCTTGCATCACGAGCGCTGCGCCGTACGGTGGCGACAAGACCAAGCCTCTGACGCTCGCGAGTGCGCCCTGTGCCATCACCCAGCCTGCAACGTCGCCTGATCGGCGTCTACGTCGACTACCTCGTCTTCAGCGCGTTGTGGATGCCGCTGGCGTACGGGATGCGTGCGCAGGTTCCTGCGCTTGGCAGGTGGTCGACGATCTTGGCGGCGTTCGCGCTGTTCGAGGTGCTTGCGTTCGTGCGTCCAGGCGCAACGCCGGGGCCCTGGGCGCTCGGCATACGACGCGGCGCGGAGGGTGCCCACGTAGGCGCGCGCATTCGAGCCCGTGAGCGTTGGTGGACGTTGCTCGTCGGGGTGCTCGGCCTCTCGGAGGGCGCCAAAGAAGTCGTGCGCTTCACCCAAGGCTTGCCGCCGCCGCCGTTCATGGGCTTCGATCTGAGCTGGGAGCAGGCCGGTGCGGTGGTCACGCTGAGCGGCGTGCTCTACCTCATCACGGGCATCGGGGTGTTGCGCACGAGCACGGGGGCGGCGGCCTTCGGGGTCGCGCTGTGCACCGCGTCGCTCGTCTCGTGGCTCACGAGTCTCGAGCAGGTGCCCGCGTGGGCCGAGGCACGCACCATCGCGCGCCGAGCGGCCCAGGGCATGGTGGCGCGCCCGGAAGAGATCGCGTTCATGCAGAAGGTGCTGCCCGGAGGGGCGCTATTGGCGGGAGTAGTCTCTGCCCTGTGGCTGTTCTTCGTGGTTCGCCACTTTCGCGCCTGCGACCGCAACGACGCGCGTCGCCTGCGTGCCGAGCACGAGCCTCACTCTGCCGCCGGTTCGCTCGCGGGCAAGTAGACCTCGGAGCCCTTCTCGCGGAACTCCTGGGCCTTGTCCTGCATGCCCTTCTGCGCCGCTTCGTAGTCGCGCACGTCCTGGG
>CAYNOM010000214.1:8831-9075 GCA_964398415.1 uncultured Polyangiales bacterium
AGTGGGCGCTCTTCGACGCCTGATTGGGCAACGTGGCGTCGTGGTAGGCGCGCGCCGTGTCGGGGTCGAGCGACAGGTTGAACTGGTCTTCCCAGCGGAACTCGAAGCGCGCCTTACTCAAGGCATCGTCGCGCACGCGCGCGCCTGGGTGCCCCTTGGCCAGATCGGCGGCGTGGGCGGCGATCTTGTAGGCGATGACACCGTCCTTGACGTCCTTCTTGTCGGGCAGGCCCAGGTGCTCCTT
>CAYNOM010000215.1:0-9071 GCA_964398415.1 uncultured Polyangiales bacterium
GGCGCCGAGGCGCTGCCAAGCTGTTGAGAGCCTGCCTCCGCGCGGAGGTCTCTGCTGAGACGTTGACGCCCCGTCGCTCGGGGTGAACGTTGCCACGCGCCTGCACACCTTCCGTTGGGGCCAAGCGCCGCCTCGCTTTCCACGGGTCAGAGGGGCGGCTGATGGTTTTGGTGCTACCCGGACGGCGCCTTGCGCCAGCGCCATCGCGTCATGGGTCTTGCAAGAGCGAGTGCGATGGATCGTCATCGAGTGAATCGGTCTCGGCGATCCGGTCGCACTGTGCCTGCGGTCCATGCGATGGCGCGTGGAGCCGCAGCCCGGCACAATGCCGCTATGCCGCGCCTCCAGGCCTTGCTCGTCGCGCTTGCCCTCATGTGCTGCGACAGAGGTAGTCCCTCGACCGCCTCTGAGGTGGCCCCGCGCGTCACCCCCGGACCCGCGACTACCTCGCAGAGCCCGCTGCTCCACGAGGGGGGGCGGTGGCTCGCGTTCGACCTCGACCTGAACCACGTCTCGCTCGAGCTCGTGGGCCAAGTGCCGGGCGAGCCCACGAGCCTTGCGTCACTCGCCGCGTACCTTGGTCCTCGCGGCCAACGTCTCGTGATGGCCACGAACGCGGGCATTTTCAGCCCCACCCGCAAGCCCATGGGGTTGCACATCCAGGCTGGACGAGAGCTCTCCTCACTGTCGACTGAGGACGGGGTGGGAAACTTCTTTCTCAAGCCCAACGGCGTGTTTTGGCTCGATGACACAGGGCCGCATGTGGCCGCGACCGAGAACTACACCCCGAAGGGCTCGGTGACGCTTGCGACACAGTCGGGACCGCTGCTCGTCGACCGCAATCGGATTCATCCTGCGTTCGATCCGGATTCCACGAGCCTCAAGCACCGCAGCGGTGTGGGGGTCGACAGGCGCGGCCACGTATGGATGGTGCTCTCACTCGACGCGGTGTCCTTCCATGCGATGGCCACGCTCTTTCGTGATCGACTCGGCTGCCCAAGCGCGCTCTATCTTGATGGCGAGATTTCCGGCATGGCGGCACCAGAGCTTTCGAGTCCCCCGCGCGTCGAGTACGGCGGGCTCCTGGTTGCGACCCGACGCGAATGAAGGCTGAAGCGGATGAGCGGCCCCGTCAGACTTGCTGGACGCGCAGGCGCTCAAGTCCGTCGAGCAGGAGTCGACACCGAAGCTGAAATCGTTGAGACCGTCGTGTCGCCCCGCGATCACCTCCTGCGCCAGGCCGTGTCCGCGTACTCGGACGGCTCGATGGCCCGGGTCAGATCCTGATCCGCATCCACGCCGCGGGGCTGCACGTGGGTGACTGCTTCAGCGTGCGTGGCGCACCCGTGGTGGTGCGGTTCGTCAGTGGGCTGTTCAGGCCCAAGCTGGGCGTGCCGCGTGTTTGGACACCTCGCGTCTCTCCGCTATCGTTTCCGAATGCCTTCGGATTTTGGCGAGGTCGAAGCGTCGACCCACGAGCTCGGGCACCGTCGCGCGGCGCAGGTTCGTGATGATCCCGCCGCCATCGGGGCCCTGAGTCAGCTGCTTGGCCTGTCCGAGGACGAAGTGGGCTTAGCCCTCGCGGCCACGCACGGACGCACGCTGGTGCGAAACGTCTTCAAGGTCCAGTACGCCCTCGCCGCCGGCGAGCCCGTCGAGGACTACGATGACGAGGGACCGACGGGGATCGAACAAGAGGTCGAGCTCGACACGAAAGTCGAGCGTCCCTACGACCCCGACAAGATTCGCGTCGATCCCAAGACCTTCTCCCTGTTTCAGGTGATGGAGGACATCAAGGCCGGTGACATCGATCTGGCACCCGATTTTCAGCGCCAGAGCGTGTGGGGACCGCGCCAAAAGGTGCGACTCGTGGAGTCCGTGCTGCTGCGCATCCCGCTGCCCGCCTTCTACTTCTCCGCAGACAAGGCAGGAAGGCTCAGCGTGGTGGACGGTGTCCAGCGCCTGTCGGCGTTGCACGAGTTCTTCACCGGAGGCTTTTCGCTCACGCGTGCCGATCTGGAATACCTGTCGGTCGACACACTGCGGCGCCGCGGTGCCGAGGGCGACGACCCTGACCGCTGCGCGTTTGCAGACCTGGATGGTCTGTGGACGCGTCGCATGCGCCAGACCCAGTTCACCACCTACGTGATCGATCCCCAGACGCCGGAGCAGGTGAAGTTCGACATCTTCAAGCGCATCAACACCGGCGGCAGCCCCCTCAACGCGCAGGAGATTCGACACAGCATGATGAGCTCACGCGCCCGGGACCTGCTGCGCGAGCTGAGCCAATCGCAGGCCTTTCGGGCCGCGGTCCCCGAAGGGCTCTGGGACCATCCGCGCATGGCCGATCGGGAGGCCATCCTGCGCTTCTTGGCCTTCGCCATGCTGGAAGACGTGCAGCAGTATCCGGACACCACGATGGATGCATTTCTGGTGGCTGCGGCGAAACGCCTCGACGATCCTTCCGACGTCGACGACGCGATGTTGGACGCGCTGCGTGCCCAGTTCGGCACGGCCATGGACAATGCAAGCTTTCTCTTTGGCGAGCACGCCTTTCGCAAGTGGCCTGTCCATCGGGACGACCGCAAGTTTCCCTTCAACAAGGCACTCTTCGAGTCCATTGGGTTGGCGCTGAGTCGCGTGGCCCGGTCGAAGTTGGAGCCGCACAAGCCCGCGATCGTTCAAGCCGCACGCGAGCTGATGGCAGAACCCGCCTTCGTGGAGGCCATCACCGTAAGCACAGGTGACCTTTCGAAGGTGCAGACCCGCTTTTTGGCAACCAGCTCGTTGCTGGCTCGGTACGCATGATCACCTCCTTCGGCATACAGGGGTTCAAATGCTTCGTCGACCTGGAGCTGGGTCTGACGCAGGTGAACGTGCTGTCCGGAATCAACGGAGCAGGCAAGAGCTCGTTCATCCAGTCTCTGTTGCTCACCAAGCTGGCTCAGCCGCCCTCTACCCACGTGGCGCTCAACGGCCCCTACGAGCTGTGTCTGGGCCAAGCCCTCGACGTCGCGCGCGGCCAGCAGGTGCAGCTCAAGCTCACGAACAGCGAGTCCGTTTCGGGCCAATGGGTGCTCGAGGCGGAGGACGACACCGACCTGACGCTCACCGTGGTGGAGGCGAGCGCGGCCGTACCCGAGCTCACTCACCTCACGTACCTGCAGGCCGAACGCCTCGGCCCCCGGGATTTTCTGCGCCTCGACTCCCGCCCCGACGACGAGCTGAACGTCGGGGTGCGCGGAGAGTTCGTGGCCCAGGTGCTCAGCACCAAGGACCGACGCTTCAATGTCGAGCCCACGCGCTGTCGCCGCCCGGACGAGGTCGGCACCACGCTGAGCAAGCAGGTGGAGGCTTGGCTGCAGGATCTCGTGCCCGGCATCGAGCTGCGCACCGAAGCCTTTCCCGACCTGAGCGCCGCCACGGTGCGTCTGCGGCAATCCGGATTGGCGACCGAATGGCTGCGTGCCCAAAACCTCGGCTTCGGCGTGAGCTACGTGCTTCCCATCCTGGTCGCGGGGCTGGTTGCGCCGACAGGGTCCCTCTTGATCGTCGAAAACCCCGAAGCTCACCTGCATCCTCAAGGTCAGTCGCAGATCGCCCAGTTTCTGGCACGCGTGGCGGCCGCCGGGGTGCAGGTGGTGATCGAGACTCACAGCGATCACGTCATCAACGGGCTGCGCCTGGCTGCCATCAGCGATCATCCCTTGCGACGCGAGCAGGTCACGATCTTGCACTTCTCCCACGGCGAGGAGCAGCCCGACGTGCAGTCGATCCGGCTCACCGAGCGCGGCAGCTTGACGGTCATTCCGGAAGGATTCTTCGATCAGTCCGAGAAGGACCTCGCGGCCATCCTGGAGGCTCGCCGTGGCGGCACCGCCCGTTAGGTTTCTGATCGATGAATCGTCCCTGGACGAGCCCTGCGACGACCTCGAAACGGCACTCGAACGCGCAGTGAAACGCATCATGGCCGGGCGTGCGGGAGGCGTAGGCAAGCTGTCGTTCATCTGGGAGGAGGTCGTGCAAGGCCACCCCCTGCACGACTGGCTGTTCGAGCGCTCCCTCGGGCTCGACCCCGACGTGGCCCAAGCGCTGCGCCTGATCTTGGACCGCTGCATCGACTGGGACGAGGTGCTCGACACCTCCCACCTCCCGCTCGATGTGCGGATGAGCGGGGTGCGCAAGTCCGCCTTGTCAGTCGGCGCCGCCGCGAGCTTCACCGAGCGCGGCATGGCGATGGCGTGTGTGCCTTTGCTGGGAGAGCTCGGTCAGCGCGCGATCGAGAACGTCGAGACGGGCGCACAGCGCAGCGTCGACGTGTGGTTCGTGGGCGACGAGGCATCGATTCTCGGATTCTTCCGAACGCTCCCCGAGGTGGAAGATCTCGACGAAAACGGCTACTTCCTGAACGCCAAGCGCGCGTTCCCGCGTCTGAGGTTCTTTCGAAAACGCACGCAGTTTGCGGCGTTCGACGAGGAGTATCGAACGATTCGCAGCAAGGTCACCCGCCACCTCGCCGTGCTCAACGATCACGCCGCCGAGATCTTCGAGCGCCGACGCGATCCGAGAGAGATTCAAGCCGAGCTCGGCTCACTCGGTGTCGAGGCCAGCGGCGAGAGCGGAAACACCAAAGCAGACGCGCGCGCCATGCGCCAACGGAAGATCGTGTTCGAAGGCGGTGAGATCACGCTCGACTGGCACACCAAGCTGAGGCCGCACCTCGATCGGATCTACTTCTCTGCCACGGCGCGGAAGCACGTGGTGGTCGGCGTGTTTCACAAGCACCTGGCCTGACCGACGCCGCATTCCATCGGCGAGCCTCGCGCGCCAGTGGGCTATGCTGCGGCTTTCAGTATTCTCCCGCCACGCGCCAACATTGGGGAATCACACCTTGCGGTGGTCGAAGCCCGCGTCTCAGCCTGTCGGATGTGACAGCACACGGTTTTCGGTCGCTGTCCGGCTGGCGTGGCTCGAGCAAATGAAGTATCTGCGCCCCCCCTCGCACTAGTGCTGCCCGGGCCGCCCGGCGGCGCTTGGAGTCCAGCTATGTCTTCCTCGTCGACGCCGGCCGATCGCGAGCCCGAGAGCGCATTCTTTCGTGCATGGACGGAGTGGGTGCTCCGACATCGCTGGCCTTTGCTGATCGGACTCGTCTCGTTCGCCAGCGCCGCCGGCGTCGCATTCGCACTCCTCGTGCGGATCGACACGAGCAACGAACGACTGATGACGGTGAAGGCGCCTGTGATTGCAGCGACCGAGCGCCTGCGCGACGACTTCGGGCAGGACCTGCGCTTCGAGGTGCTGATTGAAGGCGACGTGTTCACGCCGACCTATCTCGAACGGCTCGAAAAGCTCCATCACGCCATCGAGGCCCTCCGCCTCGACCTGCCGAGTCTCGGAACACGCACTCGGCATGATGGCAGCGTCGCGCCACAGGTGCTGACGAACACGGGCTTCGAGGGCGATGCAGGGTGGAACGACTCGACGGCGGGCTCGATCTTTCAGGAGGTCACATCACTCGTCAACGTCCGACAGGTTCGCTTCGAGAACGGCGCGCTGACACTGGGCGGACTGCTCGACACGTGGCCTCGAGCTGAGGAGCTCGCTGCATTGCGTGAGCGAGTGCTGCAGGACCCGACGCTGGTCCGGCAGGTGGTCGACAGCGATGGCCGCTTCTCCGTCATCTCACTGCGCACTGACTTCATGAAGGACGAGGACTTCGCCAAGCTCGACGCGGCGCTACGGGTGCTGGCGAAGGAGCACACCTCACCCGGATTCGAGGTCGAGGTCGGCGGTTGGCCCGCCTTCATCGCAGAGATCCTCAGCCTGATGACGAGCGACATGGTCCGACTGGTCGGCCTCTCTTACCTTCTCCTCATCGCATTCTTGGCGTTCGTTTTCAGACACCCGCTGGGCGTCGTCGGGCCTCTGCTGTGCGTCGGACAGGCGACGATCATCATGCTCGGCGCCATGGCGCTGACCGGCTTCCCCCTAACTGCGCTCACCAACATCCTTCCGACCTTCATCTTGTGCGTGTGCATTGGCGACGCTGTGCACATCCTATCGGCCTATCGCGACATCAAGAGAACCGGCGTACATCACCATGAGTCCATCGTGCGCGCGGTCGCGGTCACCGGGCGCCCGATGTTCCTTACGTCGCTGACGACGGCGGCAAGTCTCGCGAGCTTCGCGGCGGCCGATGCGCAAGCCATTCAGGAGCTGGGTTTGTGGGGTGCGCTAGCGACGATGGTCGCCTTTCTGGACGCCATTGTGCTCATCCCGATCCTGCTATCGTTCGCGAAGCATGCGAAGCTCGGCGCTGGGAGCGAGCACAGCACGCTGCTGCGCTCCGTGGTGTCGCGCTGCGAGGCGCTCTCCAGCACGCGACGACGGAGGACGGTGCTGTACGTGCTCGCTCTCGGCGCCGCCGTTGCGTGCCTCGCGCTCAGCGCTCGGGTGCGGGTGTCGCACGATCCAATCAAGTGGGTTCCTGCCGATGCCCCGGCGCGCACCGCCATCGAGCGACTGGACGCCCACATGGGCGGCGCGGCGAGCTTTGCTCTGCTGATCGCGCCAACGAAAGGCCAAACCATCAAGGATCGCGAGCTGCTCGTCGGCCTCGAAGCGCTGGAGAAGCACATGCTCGCATTCCGCGATCCGCGAGACGGCGACGCCGTGGTAGGCAACGTGGTCAGCGTGGTCGACTTGGTCCGCGAGAGCTACCGCGCCATCGAAGATGGCGACGACGCGGCATATCGCATCCCGAGCACGCAGGGCGGCGTCAACGACGTGTTCACTCTGCTGCAAAACGCCGACCGCGATCAGGTTGCGCGCCTCATGACCACAGACCTCACGAAGGCGATGATGATCGTGCGCGTCAAGTGGCTAGACTCCGTGATGTATGGCCCGCTCACGCATCACCTCGAGGACGGCATTCGCAAGTACGTGGGCGACCGCGCCAGGGTGGAAATCGCAGGCACCGTTCCGAGCATGTACGTCATGGGGGAGATGGTGAACGGGAGCCTCGTGCGCAGCTTCGTGCCTGCGTTGATCGTGGTCTCCGCGCTCATGATCTGGTTGCTCGGAAGCTTTAGACTCGGGCTCGTGTCGATGATTCCGAACCTGTTGCCCATCGCCGCTGCGACGGGATTCATGGGCGCGTTCGACGTGCCCGTCGATCTAGGGACGGTCATCAACGCCACCATTGCGTTGGGTATCGTCGTCGACAATACCGTCCACCTCATGCACCAGGCCAAGACGAACTACGACCGTACCGGCGACATGAGTCTCTCTCTCTCGCGCGCATTCGCACGCGCTGGCAGTGCAGTCATTCTCACCGGGTTCATCTTGATGTCGGGCTTCTCGGTGTATCTGACCGCGAATCTCGCGAATCTGCATCGGTTCGGTGTGCTGATCATCTGGACGGTCTGTGTCGCCATGGTGTGCGATCTGGTCATCACCCCGGCTGTCCTGCGGACCTTCCTGGGCGCGCAGCCGGGTGCAAAGCGGCCAGCTCGCGAGTAAGACACGTTCCCGTGGGCGTCAAGATCAGCGGACGGACCCTACTGGAGCAAGAAGTCGTAGCGGAGCTTGGCGTAAGCCCGATCGTTCTCGTCGAAGCCGTAGATCGGCCCGAGGCGTGACCCGGGCTGGTAGCTCACGTAGCCGACGCCGACGCGAAGCGCGTCGCTGAGCAGATAGCTGGCGTCGCCCCGCACGAGATACCCAGACTGCCCTGGCCCTCCGAAGGCGATGGCCAGCCCCTCGAACAGCACTCGATCGCGCATGAGGCGCTGGCTGAGGCGAAGCGCGAACATGGGCTGCTCGGGCGGAAGGAGCGCGTGCAAGCCGTGGTCGTCGAACAGCTCGCTTTGCGCGTACTCGATGGCAGCATCGGTGCTGGGCGTCACGGCGTAGCTCACGCCGACCATGAACGAAACCGCATCCCTCTGTGCGATGTCGATCGGGACGCTTCCATCGAGGCGACCGGTGTTGAGGGGTCGATCGTGCTCGTAGACGGCCTCGGCAGCGAGCACCAGAGGGCCTACCGAGAGCGCGAGGGACGCGCCGGCCATCATGTAGCGCGGATGCTTGAGCGGGATGCGAACGGTGGGAGCCGTGAACGCATCGGGCGAACGCAAGCGGATGACACCGTCCCTGTGAAGGAGCCATCCGCCGTACACGCCGGCGTCGAGCGCGCTGCTCTGATACGTGTAGCGACCAAAGAGCTGCTGACCGTCTGCCCCGTAGCGAGGTGGCTCGTGGACGAAACGCACATCGGAGTCGAGCAGGGCGTCGAGCGTGGCCTCGTCGGGTGCGAACAGGGCACGCACAGGGCTCATTGGAGCGAGCGGAGGTGGTCGAAACCCGAAGAACGCCTCGTGCTCGACCATGAGCTCGATTCGGTGCTGATCGTGGTAGAGGCCAACGCGCGTAGCCAGCACCGCAAGCCGGAGGTCGTCGAGCTCGGCGAGGCCGATCTCCCGGAGATCGCGCGGGTTCGGCACGTCTGCGGGACTGAAGACGTTGCCCTGCCCCCACGCCACGATCTGGCGACCCGCCGTAATCTCTAGTTTGCCCAACCTCAGATCGACGTAGGCTTCGCCGCCAACGAAGCGGAGCTCATAGGCATCCCGAGTCGCTGGATCGTAACCGCTGCGCCGGTACAGGTACGCGGGGTCGTACTCTGCGCGCCCACCAAACACCATACGCAGCCGTTCTGTCGTGTACTGAAAGCTCGCATCCAAGCTCTGCCGCAGCTTGGCGAGCGGATTGTCTTGACGTTCGGTCCAGGACGCGAGCTCGGAGCGATAGGTTCCAAGGCAGACCAGTCGATCGGCGACGACGCTCCCGTGAGTGTCGGTCGTCGCTGCGGTCTCGGCTGAATGCGTGGTCTCGGCTGCCGGTGCGAACAGGTCGCTCTCATCTTGCGCCAGTGCTGAGGACCAAAGCAGTGTGTTCGCTAGCAAGCCGGCGCAAACGGGAAGAAGGCGCCGCACGACTCAGAAACCGTTTTCGAGTCGCTGTTGCGTGAAGTCCGCGTCGGTGACGCGCGGGTCGTGGTACTTGAT
>CAYNOM010000216.1:0-9068 GCA_964398415.1 uncultured Polyangiales bacterium
CCGTGAACGAGGGTGAGACGCTCTACGTTCAGATGCGCATGTTCGTGCCGGACGGGCTCAAGAAGGCCACCATCTTCTGGCTTGGCGGCGAGAAGGGGACCTCGCTCATCTTGGAGGACTGGAGCAAGACTGACGGCCAGACCTGGCTGAACATGTTTCCTTGGAACAGCGTGCACAACGAATGGATCGGCGCGGCCGAGCTCACGCCCGACCGCTGGACCTGCCTGGAGCTTCGGATTGTGCTCGACAAGAAGAGCGAAGGGGCCATGCCCACAGGCGCCTTCGAGGCTCGCATCGACGGCGCAATCGCCATCACGAGCGCCCCCATCTTTACATTCGAGCCGGGCGGGCCCTTCGAGCTCAAGCTTGGCCTCTGGGCTGAGGACCCAGAACAAGGCGCATTCACCGCGTGGTTCGACGACGTGGTGGTCGACACCGAACCGTTGCCGCCGTGCAGCGAGCTTCCGTCTATGCTTCCAGAAGCAGAGGCTGGTTTGCCAGGAGGATGAGCGGGCATCCGTGACGGGCTCACGCACGCTTGCCGGCAGGACACCAGATTCGGCGGACGTCGATCTTCACCAGATGACCGTGCCGACCCTGTACTCAAGCCACCGCAGAATTGCGTTGGCATCACTCCGCCGCCCACTCCGCGGACAGCGGCTCTCGCTGCCCACTCGCACCTCTCGCCCACCACCGAGCGAGTTGTGAGAGTACGCGCGTTAACGCGCAAAAGCCCACAACGGGGATTGCACGATCGACAGGGCTGGACCAACACTCAGGGCCTCCCCCGCGCGCTCTCGACTCATGGCGCGCGGCCCGAAAGGACCATTCACCATGAACAAGATGATCGCGATTGCCGGAGCGTGTGCGCTTACGCTTGCTTCTGCCCACAGTGCCAGCGCGGATGACAAGTCTCAGCTCGAAAAGTGCCTGAAAAAGCTGTCCAAGCCGAACAAGGAGGTCAAGGGCGTCTGTGCCGTGCTCAAGACGCTGCACTGCATCGAGGAGGGCGATGCGCAGTGCGCCCGTGCCGGGTACACGTCCGAGTTCGTCAAGCTTCACAATGGTGTCGACACCAACACCGACATCAATGCGGCGTTCGCCGACGGCGTGTTCAACCTGCTGCACATCACGCTCGACATCGATCACTTCGAGAAGACCGACGAGGGCAAGCTGAGCATCCGCTATGTGGAGACCGTCCAGTTCACCCCGTCCTTCTTGAACGACTTCCTGCCCTTCCCGGTGCCGCTCCCCGATGCGACGTTCTTGCAGCACGAGCACGCGCTGGTGTCCTTCGACAAGGACGGCCGCATGACCGCGTGGGATCAGTACGGTGACAACAAAGAGCAGAAGGACGTCGATGACTACGCTGCAGCGCTCATCGCGTTCCTTGCGTCGCTGGGCTTCTGAGCCCCTGAGGCGGGCAAGCACGGGCCCGGGGAGGGCCCAGGCCAGGCATTGACGCAGCCGTCGATTGGGCGTAAATCCCGGCGATTTTTCGCCAAGGAGAGCTCCGTGACCGAGACCGCCCCCGAGGCCATTCAGGCTGCTGCAACCGCCATCCGAGTGCTCACCGTCGACGCGGTGCGCGCCGCTGGCATCGGCCACGTCGGGCTGCCCCTGGGCTGCGCGGAGATCGGGACGGTGCTGTTTTCCGAGGTGCTCAAGCACGACCCGAGCGACCCCACCTGGGTCGACCGCGACAGATTCGTGCTCTCCGCGGGTCACGGCTCGATGCTGCTCTACAGCCTGCTGCACCTCAGCGGGTACAGCCTGTCGCTCGAGGACATCTCGCGCTTTCGGCAGCTCGGCTCCATCACGCCTGGCCACCCCGAGCACGGCATGACCCCCGGCGTCGAGACGACCACGGGGCCGCTCGGTCAGGGTCTCGGCAACGCGGTCGGCATGGCGCTCGCAGAGCGACTGCTCAACGCGCGCTTCGGCGATGAGCTCGTCGACCACCACACCTACGCACTGTGCAGCGATGGCGACATGATGGAGGGCGTGGCCTCCGAGGCGGCCTCCCTCGCGGGTCACCTCAAGCTCGGCAAGCTCATCTGCATCTACGACGACAACGGGATCACCATCGATGGCAAGACCGACCTCACCTTCACGGAGGACGTCGGCAAGCGCTTCGAGGCCTATGGCTTTGAGATCCAACGCATCGACGGCCACGACGTGGGCCAGGTCCGCGCGGCGCTGAAAAAGGCGCGCGAGAGCCAAGACCGTCCGCATTTGATCCTCGCGCGTACGCACATCGGCTTTGGCTCACCCAAGGTCGACACCTCCGCCGCCCACGGCAACCTCGCCGACGACGCGGTCGAGGCAACGCGCAAGAATCTGGGCTGGACCGAGCAGCCCTTCACGCTGCCCGAGGCGAGCTACGAGGCGTTCGCCACGCTGAAGCAGCGTGGGGCCGAGGTGCGCATGGCCTGGGCCACGCGTCGCGAAGAGAAGCTCGTCGACGCCGCCCTCAAGGATCAGTGGGAGCGCATGCTGCAAGGCAAGCTGCCGGTGAACCTCGACGAGCTGTTGCCGAGCTTCAAGCCCGAAGACAAGCCTCTGGCCACGCGTCAGGCGTCGGGCAAGATCCTCAATGCGCTGGCGAGCGAGGTGCCGGCCCTGATCGGCGGTTCGGCCGATCTCGCAGGCTCGAACGGCACGGCCATCAGCGGCTCGGGCGTGGTCGCCCCCGGCGATTTCTCGGGCCGCAACCTGGCCTTCGGCGTGCGCGAGCACGGCATGGGTGCCATCGCCAACGGCCTCGCCCTGCACGGGGGCGTGCGCCCCTACGTGGCCACCTTCCTCGTCTTCAGCGACTACATGCGTCCGTCGATTCGCCTCGCGGCGCTGATGGAGCAGCCGGTCACCTACGTCTTCACGCACGACTCCATCTTCGTCGGCGAGGATGGCCCCACGCACCAGCCGGTCGAGCAGGCCGCGGCCCTGCGCGCCATTCCGAACCTGGAGGTGTGGCGCCCGGCCGATCCGCGTGAAACGGTGGCTGCATGGCGCTCGGCGCTGACCCGCACCCACGGCCCTTCGGCCCTGTTGCTCACGCGTCAGTCGGTGGCGACGCTCGCGGGTGCCGACATCGAGAAGCAGGCCCGGCATGGCGGGTACGTGGTGGTCGACTGTGCGGGCGAACCCGAGCTCGTGATCGTCGCGACCGGCTCCGAGGTCGAGCTCGCCGTGTCGGCAGCAGAGGCCCTGAACGGGGAGGGCCGCCGCGTGCGTGCCGTGTCCTTGCCCTGCCTCGAGGTGTTCTTCGCCCAGGATGCCGCCTACCAGGCCAGCGTGCTCGGGCAGGCGCCACGCCTCGCCGTGGAGGCCGGCGTGATGCAGGGCCTCGCGAGCTTGATCCGGCCCGGCGATGCCTTCCACGGGATGCACGGCTTCGGCGCTTCTGCCAGCTACAAGAAGCTCGCGGAACACTTCGGCTTTACGCCTGCCAAGGTGCTCGAGCGCGCACGCGCCCTGCTCGCCTGACACGGGCGCTCACCCCGAGGCGGGGTGGGGCACGGCGGGCGCACGCGCGTTGCTGTGCCGTGGCCGACAGTGCTAGAAGAGCCGGGCTGCGCACGCGCCCCTCGCGTCGCTGGCCGCCCACGTCCTAGGAGTCACCGTGCTCAGAAACAAAGCCGACGTACGAACCGTGATCTGGGTGTTGCTCGCGCCGACCGTGGTCGCCATTCAGTACGCGCGGCCCGAGCTCGTCGTCTACCTGGGTTGGGTCAGCGCCTACTTCGCGCTCGCCTGTGGCGTCATCGCGCACAACCACAACCACTGCGGCACCTTCAAGAGCAAGAAGCTCAACCAGGCGTTCGCCAACTTCATCTCCATCTTTTACGGCTACCCCACCTTCGCCTGGGTGCCGACGCACAACCTGAACCACCACAAGTACGTGAACGCGGAGGGCGACGCGACGATCACTTGGCGTCACACGAACCGCCACAACGCGCTCGTGGCCGCGACGTACTTCTTCGTGTCGGCGTACTACCAGAGCGAGCCCATCAAGCAGTACATCGCGCAAGCGAAGGCCAACAATCCGCGGCTCTATCGCTCGATCCTCACGCAGTACGCGATCTGGGGAGGCGCGCATCTCGGCATGTTGGCGCTCGGCGTCGGGCTGTATGGGCCGGCCCAGGGCGTGAAGCTGTGGGGGTTCAGCATGGGCCTGCCGGCGCTGTTCTCGCTGTGGACGATCATGCTGTTCAACTACGACCAGCACGCGCACACCGACCCCTTCTCCAAGTACGACCACTCGCGCTCGTTCACGAGCCCTGTGCTCAACTTCCTCTTGTTCAACAACGGCTATCACTACGTGCACCACGAGCATCCGGGCGTGCACTGGACGACCCTGCGCGCGTTGCACGAGGAGGTCGAGCCGCGCATCAACCCGGTGCTCGTGCAGAAGAGCGTCTGGTGGTACTGGTTCAAGCAATACGCGCTCACGCCCTTCTTTCCCAAGCTCGGCACGGTGCAGCTCGGGGCAGGGCCCATGCATCCGCCCCAGGCAGCCCTCGAGGGGCAGCCCGCCGAGGCCGCAGGCTGAGCCGCTGAGTGCTATCTATCTGGGGTGGCACCGATCTGGAGGACGCGGCTCAAGCGCTGGGGCACCGAAGCCCTGGTGCTGCTCGTGGGCATCGTCGCGATCCGGGCCTGTCAGACGCGTCACCTCGCCGATGGGCCCGCGCCGGTGCTCGAAGTCGAGACCCTCGACGGTCGGCGCATGTCCTTGGGAGGCGCCTCCGATGAGGTCGTGGTGCTGCATTTCTGGGCGACCTGGTGCGGGGTGTGTCGCGCCGAGCAAGACAACGTGGTGCGCCTGGCTCAGCATCAGAAAGTGATCAGCGTCGCCTCGAGCTCGGGAGGGCCGCTTCCGGTGAGTCGCTACGTGAAGGAGCACGAGCTCGGCTTTCCTGTGGTGGTCGACGAGCAGGGGCAGGTCGCCAAGCGCTACGGCGTGACGGCGTTTCCGAGCACCTTCTTCGTCGATCGCGCGGGCAACATCGTCGCGCGCGAGGTGGGCTACACCACGACGCTCGGGCTCTATCTGCGCGCCCTTTACGCTGGCCTTTAGGCGTCGTTCGCGCGTGTGGACGCCCATCGGGCGTGCGATCACCCCTATCGTGATCAGTGAATCGTTGACAAACGAACGCACTCCGATCAACTTCGTCTTCTCATGACCTGCCGATCCCACAGCTACAGCGCGTACTGCACGAGCCCAGCGCTCGCGTCCGCGATGGTCGTCGTGATGGATCGCGTCGTACGTCGTCAGCGCAGCGTGGCCTGGCACAAGCGAAGCCCCGAGGCAGGTCGATTCCGGAGATAACGAACCTCTCCATCTCGTGACCGAACCTGCCGCGGGCTCCGAAAGGGACCCGCGGTTTTTGTTTTCTGTGTTCCCCGTGCATCGCCCTCTGCACGGGGAAGTCGACCGAGTTGCGCCTGCGCGCGACGCGAAGGGCGTCCCCTTGCCTGCGGAAGAACGTGTCATGGCCCAGCATTCGAACGAGCAACGTCATCGCCTGTCGTGGGAGGACAACCCGCGCCGCGAGCTCGTACGTCTTTCGTGGCCCATCACGCTCTCGGGCTTGAGCTTCGCGGCGATGGGCGTCGTCGACACGCTGATGGTCAGCCGTCTGGGCCAGGCAGAGCTTGCGGGCGTGGGGCTCGGTGCCGTGATCTCCCTTGGCATCATGGGCTTTGGCTTCGGCCTCTTGCGCGGCGTGAAAGTGCTCTTGGCACAGGCGCGTGGTGCCGGAGCTGGGAGCGAGGCACGCGTCTACATCGGCGCTGGCGTCATCGTCGCGCTGTGGCTCGGCATCGTGATGGCGGGCTTGGGTCAGCTTGCGGCAGAGCTCGCCGCGGTGCTCGCCTCGAGCGAGGGCGCAGCGCGCGCTGCGCACAGCTACGTGTCGGTGCGCACGCTTGGAGCACCCATCGTGCTCACTTACGTGGCGCTGCGCGAAGCGCGTTATGGCCTGTCCGACAGCCGCACACCGCTCGTGTCCGCGCTGATCGGCAACGTCTGTCATGCGCTGTTCGACTACGTCGCGCTGTTCGAGCTGGGGCTCGGCGTGGAGGGGGCAGCGCTTGCGGGAGTGGTTGCCTTCACCATCCAGGCCTGTGTGCTGATCTTCGTGCAGCGGCGAGATGGCATCTCCTTCGGCCGCGCGGAGCTGCGCGCGCAGCGTGCCGTGCTGCGCGTCGGCGCCCTGATCGGGCTGCAGTGGCTGCTCGAGATCGGATCGCTGATGACGCTGACGGTGGTGCTCGCGGGCGTGAGCGATCGCGACGTGGCGGCCCATCAGGTGGCAGTCCAGGTGACGGCGTTTTCGTTCTTGCCTGCGCTCTCGCTCGCGGAGGCCGCCACGGTGCTCGTGGCGGAGGCGGTGGGGCGAGGGCGGCTGTCGCTCGTCGCGCGCATCGCGCATGCCACGCTGAAGCTGTCGCTCCTCTACGCATGCCTGTGCGGGGCGCTCTTCATCGTGCTCGGCGGCACCATCGCGGGTGTGTTCAGCGAGGACGAGGGGCTGTGCTACGCGGCGCGCAGCGTGCTTTTGGCTGCGGCCGTGCACCAGCTCTTCGATGCGGGCACGACCGTGGGGCACGGCGTTCTGCGAGGGGTGGGTGCGCAAGCGACGAGCGCGCGCATCGCCATCGGCTGCGCCTGGGGCTGCACGCCCTTACTCGGTCTGTTGCTCGCGCGCGTGTGCGGCCTGGGTGCACCCGGCGGCTGGATCGCGATGTCGGTCGAGATGATCGCTGCGTCGGCCTTTTTGTGGTGGCACATCGAGCGCTTCGGCTGGATCTCGGCGGCGAGACGCTCACGCAGATTGTCGAGGCGTGCCTCGGCGCCTGCGGTGAGCTGATCTCGTGGGTCGGGCGCCGTGAACGGGCGCGTGCTATCGCGCCTGACCATGTCAGAGCCCGGCGAAGGTACGTTCGAAAAGTTCGTGCAGACTGTGATCGACAATCTGCACAAGAACGGCTTCCCCGAGCACCGAGTCGCCTTTCCGCTCGACCGCATGTACGAGCGGGCCGACGCCAAGGGGCTGAGCTTCAACAAGGTCCTCGATGCACTGGCTGCGCTTGGCATCGCCCACGACAAGACGACGGAGAAGGTCATCTTTCGCTCCACGGCGAATGAGGCTGCTAGCGCGCCCACAGGCGCCTTCGCGGGCCTCGACCTGGCTGGCCTTCAGGACCTCCCGGCGGACCAGAGGATGGCAGCCGCCGTCCGGGCGATGCAGCAGCTGAGCCCCGACCAGATGCAGGCCGTACGCGGCATGCTGGAGAACATGACGGAGGCTCAGCGCGAGGAGCTCCTCGAGCAGGCGAAGAAGCTGGGGATGTTCTGAGCCTGGACGACGGTCCTCCAAAGTTGCATTGGCGAAGAACGCCACAATAGAGGACCGTCGTCTGCAAGTGCGGTCGTCTGCAAGTGCGGACGCGACTCCGACGTCAGCGGCAGACAGCGAAGACGGTGAGGGCGAGCAAGGCAAAGAATAGAACCCAAATGACTGGGGGAGCCCAGCGGGGAAATTCCCAGGGCTCGGGAGGTCCTGGTGGAGGCTCCACGCCGGCCAGGGCCGACAGTTTTCGCGCGTGCTCCTCCAGATGTTTTAGCCGCCGGTCGAGGACGCGAAACCTTGCTGAGACGGCCGCGAGAGCCACAAGGAGGACGAAAAGATCTTGGCTTGTCATCGTGGGCCTCTCTTGTCAGGCAGAGTGTCGTCCGGAGCCAGGTGGGCCTCGGCCCACGCCGTCACTCGAGCCGCGTTAGGCCCGCGGCGGTGAGTTGAAACAGTCTTGCGCTGAGCCGGTGGGGCGCGCGCGCGGCGTCGTGCTCTGCGCGTTCGGCGAGCTGCGCGACCGCTTGTTGAGAGCGCGCGGAGCAGGCGAGGAAGGTGTCGCGATGGGGGATGGCCACGCACACGGCGTCGCCCAGCCGCTCTGCGAGGGCGGGATAGGTCTGCGGTAGGAGCACGCGCGCCGAGTCGAGGCCATCTCCAGAGCGCGCCATCAGCATACGAGCCTCGCCGTCGCCCTCGGTCACGATGCGCGCGCGGGTCGAACGAGCCTCGAGGTTTTGCAGCGCGAGCGTGACGAGCGCAGCGGGGGCGATGCCTTCGCGGCGGACTTCTGCAGCGCGCAGATAGCGCGCACGGCCCTCGAGTTGCTCCACGATCGCCACGCACAGCTCGTCGGCGAGCGACACTCGAAACAGCTCGCTCGCACCGGTGCCAAGATCGGCGAGCATGGCCTCCTGCGCGATGCGCGGCAGAAGACGCGGTGTCATCGCCGTGACCGCTGTGGGGTCGAGCTCCGCACCCGGCAACAGCGACAGGTAGCGTCGCACCACCGTGCGCACGGCGTCCTCGTCCTGATCGCGTGTGGCGTCGACGGCGCGCGCCAGATCGAGCTCGAGCGGCTCAGCTCGGTCGCGGTGGGCGAGGCGCAGCTGGTGCTCGAATTGCTCGGTGATCGAGAGCTCGGGGCGTGTGCTCCGAAGCTCGGCGGCGAGCGCGTGCACCACGCGTGACAGTGGGCCGTGGCCCTCGGCCTCCGCTTCGGCGGCGTGCACCTCGCGCACGAGCGCCTGGCGCAGGTTGTCCGCGTCGAGCACGCGATCGATGGCGGCGAAGGGATCGAAGAAGCCGTGTTTGCGCAGGCGCACACGATGCAGCCCGTCGCGCGTGGCGTGCGCCGCGTCGCCCACGTGATCGATCAAGAGCAGACCGAGCAGCGCGCCGGCGCCCTCGACGAAGGCGTGCTCCTCCGCAGCGTCGACCGCTTCGCGTTCGAGCCACAGCTCCATCGAGTGCGCGAGCTGCTTGAGGCCGGCAGGGCCAGGGCGAAACACACCGAGCTCCCGCGCATGAAAGCGCTCGAGATAGGCGCGTGCGGCGGGGACGAGGAGGCCGCCCGTCGCGCTCAGTCTGGACAGCCAGTGCGCGCAGACTTCATCGATGGACTCGCGCTCGCGGTTCGTCATCGCGACCCTTGGATGTTCTGGTTGTGCTCGTCGAGGCTGTGGCTGAAGGCGTGACGGCCGCCGC
>CAYNOM010000217.1:0-8994 GCA_964398415.1 uncultured Polyangiales bacterium
GGGCCAGGTCGATGCGGTGCTGAGCGACGGCCTGCAGGTGCCCCGCCCGCGCGGTGGCCCCCTGGTCGAGGGGCAAGAGACGCCCATGCTGTCGGGGCCTGGGGACGGTGCCGGGCGCGAGCAGCCCGGGCGGCGCTCGCCGAGCTTTCGGCCCGACCGGGTCACCGATCTCGAGGGAACCCTCGGCTACTTCGAGGTGTTCACGCCCTCCATCGCCCCCTTCAAGCGCGTGGCGGCGCTCGATGGCATCGCCCTGTCGGACGGAGTGCCCGTGCTCGGGGTCGCCGATCCCACGCGTCGACCCGTGCCCATCGAGGGCCTCGACAGCGCCGCGCCCGATGCCCGCGAGCGCGACCGGTTCTGGGGCAGCGTGGTGCTCGATTTCAGCGAGGGCAATGCCGTGCCGCTGCCCACGGTCTCGCCCGAATCGCGCATTCTGTCGCTCAGCACCGAGCCGAGCGTCCCCATTCGCGTCGAGCGCGACGGCGCCGACAACTTCTTCGCCAGTGTGTCGGGCAGGCCACCCCGGCAAGTGCGCGTCACCTACGTGATCGACGCGCCGCGCAGCTACTTCGGCGCCGCTTTGCCCATGGGGCCGAGCGACGAGCTGTCGTCCGAGGTGTTCGCGCTGCCCGACAGTGTGTTTTCGGATGCGGTGCGCTTCGCCCGCGAGCTGCCTGCTTCGCGTGGCATGCCGGTGGGGGATGTGTTGCGCAGCCTCGTCAGCCACTTTCGAGCCTTCGAAGAATCGAGCCAGCCGCCGCGCGACACGGGCAACATTTTTCTCGATCTCGCGCGGGGAAAGCGCGGCGTGTGTCGCCACCGCACCTATGCCTTCGTCATCACGGCCCAGGCCCTCGGCATTCCCGCGCGCTTCGTGCAAAACGAAGCCCACGCCTGGGCGGAGGTGAAGGTGGCCGAGCTCGGTTGGCTGCGGCTCGATCTCGGCGGCGCCGCCGAAGGCCTCGACACCCGCCAGCTCGGAGAACGACCCATGTACCAGCCGAGCACGCCCGATCCCTGGCCACGTCCCCTCGCCTACGAAGAGAGCTACTCGCGCGCTGCGGAGCTGGCGGCCGAGGCGCGGGCTGGAGAACTGGGTGCAGGCGAAAGCGGGCGCGCGGGCGAAGGCGGGCGCGTCGAGGAGGGCGGTCAGTCGCGAGCACCCCTCGACATGCGCCTCAAGCCGAGCCTTGCGCGCGGGCAGGGCGACCCTTCGCTGCCCATGATCCGAGACGACCGTGAGCCCGTCACCCTGCGCATCACGCGCTACGTGCCCGAGGTGATGCGCGGGGCTGTGCTCGAGCTCGAGGGCGTCGCCGAGGATTCAGGCGATGGGCCCGTCGCGGGGTTGCGGATCGAGGTGTCGCTGGCCGAGCCCGTAGGCGATCGCGCAGTGCTGCTCGGCGTGGCCGTCACCGCCGCCGATGGGCGCTTTCGAGCCTCGTTCGCCATCCCGCCCGATCTCGGGCCCTCCGACTACGCGCTCGTGGTGGTCACGCCCGGCAACGCGAAGTACGCAGCGGCCCGCGTCGAGTGACGATTTGACGCTGACGAGCTCGGCACGCACACTCCGCGGCCCATGCGGATCGCGATGTGTCAGATCGATCCCGTCGTCGGCGACCTCGACGGAAACGCGCAGAAGATTCGCGACTTCGCCCAGCGCGCGGCCGAGGCCAGCGCCGATCTCGCGGTGTTTCCCGAGCTCGCCCTGGTGGGCTATCCACCGCGCGACCTCGTCGACCGTCCGAGCTTCGTGCGCGACACGCAGCGCGCCCTCGACGAGCTCGCCGCACAGCTGCCCGCGGCGCTGACCTGTCTCGTCGGTTTCGTCGAAGCCTCGCCGGCGCGCGACAGGCCCGGGTTGTTCAACGCGGTGGCCGTCGTCCGTGGCGGCCGCGTGCTGAGCGTGGCCCGAAAGCGGCTGCTGCCCACCTACGACGTGTTCGACGAGCAGCGCTACTTTGCGGCCTACGACAGCTCGCTCGTGCTCGACGTGCGAGGCGTTCGCGTCGGCATCACCATCTGCGAGGACATCTGGGCCGATCGCGGGCCGCTCGCCGTTTCGCGCTACGCGGAGAACCCGGTGGCTGAGCTCGTGGCTCAGGGCGTCGATCTGCTCGTCAACGTGGCGGCCTCGCCCTTCACGCTGCATAAGCGCGAGGGCCGCGCCCAAACCCTCGCGGCCGTGGCACGCGAGCGCAAGGTGCCGGTGCTGCTCGTCAATCAAGTCGGCGGCAACGACGATCTGATCTTCGACGGACAGTCGACCCTGTTCGACGCACAGGGACAGATCATCGCGCGCGCACCGAGCTTCGAGGAGGCCCTGTGCGTGGCCACGCTCGAGCGCGGAGGTGACGTGGCCACAGCGCCCGAGAGCGATGCCGAGGCGGCGCTCTTCGCGCTCGAGCTCGGTACCCGCGACTACGTGCAGAAGACAGGCTTTTCGCGCGTGGTGCTCGGCCTGTCGGGCGGCATCGACAGCGCGCTCACGGCCTGCATCGCGGCACGTGCGCTCGGCCCCGCGAACGTGCTCGGTGTGGCCTTGCCCACGCGCTACTCGTCCGAGCACAGCCGCACTGATGCGCGACAGCTCGCGCAGAATCTCGGCATCGCGTTTCGCGAGATCTCGATCGACGGCATGTTCGAGGGCTATCTCCGCGAGCTCGCGCCCCAGCTTGATGCGCTGGGCCCCGCGGGCCCGAGCGATGTCACCTTCGAGAACCTCCAGGCGCGCATTCGCGGCAACGTGCTGATGGCGATCTCGAACCGCTTCGGAAGTCTGTTGCTCACGACCGGCAACAAGAGCGAGGTGGCGGTGGGTTACTGCACGCTCTACGGCGACATGGCGGGCGCCCTCGCGGTGATCGCCGACCTGCCCAAGACCTTCGTCTACACGGTGTCACGGGAGGTCAACCGCAGGGCGGGGCGCGAGATCATCCCCGAGAGCACGTTGACGAAGCCGCCGAGTGCCGAGCTACGTCCCGACCAGACCGATCAGGATTCGCTTCCGCCCTACGACGTCCTCGATGCCATCCTCGAGCGCTACGTCGAGGACCACGCCTCGATCGACGACATCATCGCCGCGGGGTTCGACTCCGATACCGTGCGCCGCATCATCCGGCTCGTGAAGCTCAACGAGTACAAGCGTCGCCAGATGGCTCCGGGGCTGATCGTCACCCACAAGGCCTTTGGCTGGGGCCGCCGCTACCCGCTGGCCCAGCGCTACCTGGGCTGACCCCGCGTCCACGCGGGGCGAGCTCTGGTGCTGGCCGTTCCGTGCGCGATGTCGGCACGTTGACAGGCTTTCAGCGCGCGCCCAAACTCGCGCCCATGGCGTACAGCAACCAGTTGATCGATAAGCGAGTCGTAGAGCGCAACATCGCCAAGGGATTGGTGGATCCCGAGGAGTACAAGAAGAGCCTCGAGGCCCTTCCCGATCGCGAAGCCAATGCCGTCGCCGTCAGCTACGAGGCGTCCATGGACGATGACGACGACATCGATGACATCGACGACATCGACGACGACGTCGAAGAGGACGACGACGAAGAGGACGACGACGAGGGCGACGAAGACTGAGCAAGAGCTGCTCTTCAGTCCGGGGGACGTGATGGCGGAGCACCCAAACAAGGAGCCAGAGGAGGCGGAAGCCGAGCTCGTCGAGATGGAGCTTCCGAGCCACGAAGCCGACCTGCCTCCCATCGACTTCAGCACGTTCGTGGTGTCGCTGCGCACATCGGCCATGATGCACCTCGGGCAGTGCAAGGATCAGCAAGAGGCCGACGAGAATCTGGCGCTCGCGCGTCAAGAGATCGATCTCCTCGGCCTGTTCGAGCAGAAGACCCGCGGCAATCTGACGGGCGATGAGGAGCGGCTCTTGAGCCAAGTGCTGTTCGATCTGCGCACGCGCTACATCGCCGCGCACCATCGTCGTAGTCCAGGCTGACGGCATCCGACGTGGCGGACTCGACGCTCACGCTGCGTCTTTCAGCTTACGCCCCGGACGCGAAGCAGTCCGTGGCCGACGCGCAGGCGCTCGCGGACGCACGGGGCCACGCCCAGGTCGAGCCGCTCCACCTGATGGCGGTCATGCTGCTCGAGGGCTCGGAGCTCGCCCGGGCGGTGGCTGCCCAGGGCGCCGATGCCGCGCATCTGTGCCTCGAGCTCGAGGACGCGCTGCGTCTCTTGCCGTCTGAGCCGGGGCGCGTGGCATACCTGTCGGAGCGCATGCTCGATCTGCTCGCGCGCGCCGAGGGCCATGCGCGTCGTGCCCGGGAGGGGGCGCAGGTGGGGGGCCCCGATTTGCGTCGTGCTGCGGGTGAAGCCGCCGACGGTGGGTTACGCCGTGCCCTGCGCGCGGTGGGGCTTTTGCCCGAGCAGCTTTCGCCCCAGGTCGACGAGCCGCCGAAGGCCGCGCCGCGGGCGTCCGTGCTCACCGATCTCGGCCGCGACTTGTGCGCCCTGGCACGTGAGGGGGCGCTCGACCCGGTGGTCGGGCGCACACGCGAGACGCGGCGTGTGCTCGAGGTGCTGTCACGCTCGCGCGTCAACCATCCGCTCTTGATCGGGGAGCGTGGCGTGGGCAAGACCGCGATCGTGCACGCGCTCGCCCAGCGCCTCCACAGCGGCGACGTGCCCCACGATTACAGGGGTCGCACCTTGATCGAGCTCGACCTGTCGATCTTGCTCGCCGGCGCCAAGCTCAAGGGCGAGGCCGAGCAGCGCATGCGCAGCGTGCTCGACGCCGTACGCGTCCGTGCCGCCGACGTGATCCTATTTCTGCCCCAGCTCGCGCCCCTCACCGCCGACCGCGTGGGCGGAGCGGCCCAGCTCCTGCGCGCAGCCCTCGAGCGGCGTGAGCTTCAGCTCATCGCGCGCGCCACACCCGATGAAGCGCGCGCCGTGTTTGCGGCCGACCCGGGCCTCGAAGCGGCATTCGTCGCCATCCAGATCGAGCCTCCCACGATCGACGAAGCCATCGGCATCCTGCGTGGGCTCGCGCCGAGTCTCGAGCGTGCACACGGCCTGCGCATCACCGACCCGGCATTGGTGTCCGCGGTGCGGTTTGCGCGCCGCTACGTGCCCTCCGCGTCGCTGCCGAAGAGCGCCATCGATCTCGTCGACGAGGCGGCAGCTCGCGTGCGGGTGCGTCGTGATGGCGTGCCCGAGACGGTCGAGCGTCTCGAGCGGCGACTCATCGACGTCGATCTCGAGCGACGCAGCGTGCTCGACGAGTCGGACAGCGCGTCACGGCTCACCCTCGAGGCGCTGTCGTCCGAGCGTGCGCGGCTCGAGGGAGACTTGGCGCGCGCGCGCAGCCAGTGGGAGCACCAGCGCGACGTGCTCGACGTCACCGAGGAGGATGCGGCGGAGGTCGTCGCGAGCTGGACGGGCGTGCCGGTGGCGCGGATGCTCGAAGACGAGGCCGCGAAGCTCTTGGCGATGGAGGAGCGCCTGGCCTCGCGCGTGAAGGGGCAGGGCCCGGCCATCGATGCCATCGCACGCGCGGTGCGCCGCGGTCGCGTGGGCTTGCGCGACGCGAAGCGCCCGATCGGCTCGTTTCTCTTCCTCGGACCGAGCGGCGTGGGCAAAACCGAGCTCGCCAAGGCGCTCGCCGAGTTTCTGTTCGACGACGAACAGGCGCTCACGCGTCTCGACATGAGCGAGTTCATGGAGCGGCATGCGGTCGCACGCCTGATCGGCTCACCCCCGGGCTACGTCGACAGCGAAGAGGGTGGCTTTCTCACGGAGGCGGTGCGGCGTAGGCCCTACAGCGTGCTCCTGTTCGATGAGGTCGAGAAGGCCCATCCCGACGTCTTCGACATCCTGCTCCAGGTGCTCGAGGATGGCCGACTCAGCGACTCACGCGGTCGGCTCGCGTTCTTCGCCGATACGGTGATCATTTTGACCTCCAACCTCGGGGGGCGGGCGATCCTCGATGCGGAAGAGGACGATGGCGAGCTCGAGCGTGCGATCAGCGATGCCCTTCGGGCGCACTTCCGCCCCGAGTTTCTCAATCGTCTCGACGAGGTGATCGTCTTCTCGCGCCTCGACAAACCGGTGCTGCTCGGCATCGCCGAGTTGATGCTGGCCAGCGTGAAGAAGATGGTCGCGCTGCAGGGGCTCACGCTCGAGGTCGAGGATGCCGCCAGGGCTCAGCTCGTCGAGCTCGGCTACGAGCCCGCTTTTGGTGCGCGTCCGCTACGGCGCGCCATTCAACGTCACATCCAAGATCCCCTCGCAGAGGCCATCCTGGCGGGCCGCTTTGCGAAGGGGGCCACCGTGCGTGTCACGTCACGTGCGGGAGCCATCCTGCTCGAGCATGGCTATACCGCCGAGTAAGCGTAACGCTCAGCGGCGGTAGCGCGACCGCACCGGAATCGGCTCGAGTTGCGGTTCGGGAAGCAGCGCGCCCATGGCATCGATGAGACTCTGCAAAGCTCCGCGGGCGCGATCTTTGAGCGACTTCTTTGGCTGCTGCTTCTCCGCCATCGTCTCTCCCGATCGGCCGCCTCTGCATCCATCGTGCCTTGCAGCCGACAATTCCATGATGAGGCCTTCACCGTGAGTGTCAACGGTGTGTCGAGGTGATCACGGAAATGGGCTCTCACCTCGGCCCACACACCGCTTTCATGCGCGACATCTGCTGTGCGGGTAGGCTCCGGAACAAACTCATGAAACACGTCCATTTGATCGGCGTCGCGGGAACGGGCATGGGTGCGCTCGCGGGCTTGCTCCGCAAAGCGGGCTATCGCGTGACGGGAAGTGACACGGCGTTTTATCCCCCGATGGGAGACAAGCTCGCGGAGTGGGGCGTGGAGACGCGCCGCGGCTACTCTCCCGAGCACCTCAGCGAGGTGCCCGACCTCGTCGTGATCGGCAACGTGTGCCGTCGCGACAACCCGGAAGCGCGCGCCGCGATCGATGGCGGCCTGCCTTACCTGTCGATGCCGGGCGTGCTCGAGAAGTTGTTTCTCAGCTCACGCCAGAGCTTCGTGGTGGCCGGCACCCACGGCAAGACCACGACCACCGCGCTCGTGACGCACCTGCTACGGGCCGCGGGCAAGGAGCCTTCCTACCTGCTCGGGGGGGTGCCGAGGGGCGGCTCGGCCGAGAGCTTTGGCCTCGGCGCCGAGGGCGCGCCCTTCGTGATCGAGGGCGACGAATACGACAGCGCCTTCTTCGAGAAGCAGCCGAAGTTCTTTCGCTACCGGCCATTTGCGGTGGTGCTCACCTCGATCGAGCACGATCACATCGACATCTACCCCACGCTCGACGCCTATCGCGACGCGTTTCGAGAGCTCGTGAGGCGCATTCCCGAGCAGGGGCTGCTCGTCGCCTATGCGGGTGACCCCGAGGTGCGAGCCATCGCGAAGCACGCGCGTTGCCGTGTGCGCTACTACGCGCTCGACGGCGAGGACACGGGAGACGTCACACCGGAATGGCTCGGTGCGCTCGCCCCGAGAAGCGCCGCGGGGGACAGTTTCGATCTGTTCTTTGGTGGCTCGGCCTGCGGCCGCGTGCACTCGCCCCTGTCGGGCGAGCACAACGTGAAGAACGTGCTCGGTGCGCTCGCGGTGTGTGCCGAGGGCGCGACCGTCAGCGTCCAGACGCTGACGCGCTCGTTGATGAGCTTTCAGGGCGTGAAGCGGCGCCAAGAGCTCGTGGCCGTGGCCGATGGCGTGCGCATCTACGACGACTTTGCCCATCATCCCACGGCCGTGCGCGAGACGTTGGCGGCCTTCGAGGGGCGACATCCCGAGGGGCGTGTGATCGCCGTGTTCGAGCCGCGCAGCGCCACCGCGTCGCGCAAGCTCCATCAAGAGCGCTATGTGGATGCGTTCGCCTCGGCCGACCTCACGCTGCTCGCGCCCGTGGGACGCAAGGAGATTGCGACCGAGGAGCGGCTCGACGTCGCGCACGTGGCGTCGGCGATGCGCGCACGTGGACGTGCCGCGGAGGCGCCCGCGGATCACGACGCGATCGTGCGGCGCATCGTGGACGAGGCGCGTCCAGGCGATACGCTCGTCGTCATGTCGAACGGCAGCTTCGAGGGCATCGTCGATCGCATCGTGACCGAGCTCGCCCTGCGCGGCGCAACGCGGCAGCAACCCACGGCAGCTGCGCCATGAGCGAGCCCGAGCTGAGAACGCTCTTGCCCGTGGTCGAGCGCATCGCGCTCGAGGCCGGCGCCATCGCGCTCGAGGGCTATCGCAGCGGCGCGAGCGTAGAGAAAAAGGGCGAGATCGATCTCGTCACCGCCTACGACGTCGCCTGCGAGCGACACATCCTGGCTGCGCTGGCCGAAGCGTGTCCGGGCGTGACGCTCGTGGCCGAGGAGACGCACGAAGCGGGTGCCGCCTATCCCGACGCGGGGCTTGCCTTCTACGTCGACCCGATCGACGGCACCATGAACTACGCCCATGGGCATCCGTTCTTTTGTGTGTCGATCGGCCTGTGTCGCGGGTCCGAGCCGCTGCTCGGCGTGGTGTTCGCGCCGGCCCTCGACGTGTGCTGGTCGGGTTACGGCACGAGCGCCTTTCGCAACGCGAAGCCCTGTCGTGTGGCCGAGCGCAGAGCTCCCATCGATCTGCTGTGCGCCACCGGCTTTCCGCGCGATAGGGCCACGAACGACGACAACAACTACCGCGAGTTCATGCACATCAAGACGCGGGTGCGCGGCGTGAGACGTTGTGGCTCGGCGGCGCTCGACCTCGTGTTGGTCGCGGACGGCACCTACGACGCGTACTGGGAGCAGAAGCTATCGCCCTGGGACATGGCGGCGGGAGCTGCGATCGTGCTCGCTGCCGGCGGCAAGCTGTGTAACTACGAGGGCGGGCCAGCCGACATCCGGACGGGCACGTTGCTCGCGACGAGCGCCGAGGCATTCGAGGCGTTTTGCGAGATGTTCTACGCGGCGCGCCGGGCACCTTTTCCTGCGCGTACGTGAGTCAACCAGTGGAGAGTCCTTCGTGAGCGAAGACGACGTCAATG
>CAYNOM010000218.1:0-8988 GCA_964398415.1 uncultured Polyangiales bacterium
GCAAGCTGGGCTCACGCTGCTCCGGGTGACCGCCGCCACCGGGGCCACCGCGAGCCGCATGCGGTCGACGAACACCTTCTTCGTCGCCGTGTCTTCAGGCAGGACGGTGCCGACGATCGAGACGGATGGGATCTTGGCGCGGGTCGAGATCTCGGCTGCTCGGGCGAGCGATGCGAGGTCGAGCTTCTCGGGAGCGATGACGGGCCGACGCGACATGATCACCATGGGTGAGGTCCAGGTGACGCCTAGACTCGCGCCGAGGATCGGATGTGGATCCGGCACGCCGTCGGGTCTCACGAGGTCGGGCCCGCCCTCGACGATCTGACGTACGTCGACATCGCTCGCCAGAAATGCGTAGCGCTCGGCGTCGAAAATCGGAGCAAGGCCCGCTGCCTCGAACGCACCCGACGCGGCAGCAGGATCGAGCGCCTCGATGTAGGTGCCGCAGTCGTCGGCGGGGCTCGAATCTCGGCAGGTCAGCTTGAACGTGTTGAGCAGTGTGGTGGCCACGTTGGGGATGGCCTCGCCCTTTTCGTTGAGGCCGCCCGGCGAAACGGGCACGATCGCGTTCGCGTCGAGCACGCGCGCGTCCTGCGAAAGCTGAAACATCGGGCGCTCGAGCCAGGCATAGGCGCCGAGGGTGACCGTCACGCCGCTGACGAGCTGTCCGTCGCGAGCGTTATCGGCAGCGCGGAAGCGCAGCCGCTCTGGGCCGAGCTGAGGTTGTTCGACGTCCTTGAGGGCCTGGCCCACGATGTCTCCTGCGGTGGGCAGGTTCGTCACGGAAAAGCGTGGGTTCATGTCGCCATCGTGATCGTAGAAACCACGGATCTGGTAGTCGACGGCGGTCTTGGTGAGCGTGATCTGTGGCCAGCGGAAGGGAGTCGAGCGCATGATGCGCCGCGTGGGATCGGGCTCGACGCCCTCGGCGAGACAGTCGCCCAGGCTGAAGATGTCCGAGCCCTTGAGCACGAACGCGTTCACCGCGCCCGTGGCTGTGCCTTCGGGCGGTGGCGGGTTGTCGTAGACGAAGAGAGTGAGCAGCGCGTTGCCGATGATCTTCGTCGCCTTGCCGTCCTCGTACTCGCAGCGCGGTTGGGGCCCCAGGTAAACGAGGGCGCCTTCGATGATGCCGGTGGGATCGGGAGAGATTCCACCTTGGCTCTTGAAGTCGTCTTGCTTCGGTTCGGCGCAGGATGCCGAAGACAGAAGCGTAAGGGCCGTGAGGACCTTGGCCATGCACCAGAAGGAACGATGTTGCATCTCGTGGGTCATGCTGGCCTCCGATCAGAACCGCAGCTTGGCCGTGGCGAGCACTCGCGTGTCCACGGGCTGGCCGAAGGGGTGTTGACGTTTGTTGACGAAACCGAGGTTGGTGCCGACCACACCGACATCGAGGCGGTCGCCCAGCAAGCGATAGCCGACGCGGCCGTTGATCAGCGTGAACGAGGGGACCTCGAACGCTTGGAACGCCACGCCGCGTTGCACGTCGCTGACCTGCTCGACCCACACCTGGTCGCTGTACCAGTGCACGTCGAGAGAGGTGTCGAGGCCGAACTTGGCACGATACTGCAGACCCCCGTTGACCTTGTGCAGGCTCGTCTGCTGCTCGCGTCGACGAACCTCTTCGATCCCCGCGGTGTCGTCGGGCGAGGTGTCGTGGATGGAGTAGTTGGTATACACGTCCAAGCCGTCCACCGGGAACAGGCGCACACCGAGCTCGCCACCGATCTGTCGGTAGGTGGTCCCCTCGTTCACGAAGCGCAGGGTCGAGATCGGAAACGAGGACGTTGCGTCGTCGAACTTCGCGAGGTCGTTGCTCGGATCGGCGAAGTCGCTGATCGTGAACTGGTCGATCTCGGTGAAGAACATCAGGTCCTTGATCTGGTTGAAGTAGGCGTTGACCTCGAGCGCGAAGTAGTCGGTCGCCTGGTTGGTGTAGCCAATCTCGTAGGAGTTGATGGCCTCGGGCTTGAGGTTCAGGTTGCCGACGCCCCAGGCGCTGATGCCGCGGAACTGGGTGCCGTTTTGCACTTCGAGGTAGCTCTCCGTGAAGGCAGGTCCGCGGAAGGCTCGGCCCGCCGTGACACGCACCGACTGGTTCTCGAGGAAGCGATACACGAGCGAGCCGCGGGGCGAAAACTGCAGGCTGTCGAGCACGGGGTGCTTGTCCATGCGCGCGCTGACTTGAAGCTTGAGCTCCTCGGTCAGCTGCAGCACGTCCTGCACGTACAGGGCGAAGTGATTCTGGGTGTGATCGGCGTCAGCCCAGTCCCAGTCCTTGATCGACTTGAAGCGGTAGCCGCCACCCACCGTGAGGCGCTGGGGCACGAGCAGGTCGACCTCACCATTCCACTCGACGTTACCCTCCACGGCGTCCTGAAAGGTGCCGGGAGATTGCAGATCGATGGCACCCGGCGTGACGGCCGCCGCGCTCGCCTGGCTGGGGTGGAAGCGGTTCCAGAAGGCCTGGAAGCGGAGCCCGACCGGCGTCGTGAGCGTGGCGTAGGTGTGCGACTGGAAGGAGTCTCGGATCGTCACTTGGTTGAGGCGTGAGAAGCCCTGCACCGTGTGATCGCCGTTGACGATGCCGCCGCCGAGCGAGATCTGAGTGCGGCGCGCGATGTCGTAGCGCAGCTCGCCGTTGGCCCAGACGCGATCGGTCGAGATGTCTTCGTTGCTCGTGACGGGCTCGATGTCGATGCGGTTCTCACCGACGATGTTGGCGGAGTTGTAGGCCTCCATGAAGCCTAGGCTCGCGCGGTAGGAAACGTCGCCGTTCTTGCCCGTGACACCCGCGACGGCACGGCGCTGGCCGTGATTGCCCACCGAGCCCATGACGTAGGAGTCGCCGGTGCCGGGGGTGCGCGTGATGATGTTGATGACGCCCGAGAACGCGTCCGCGCCGTACAAGGCGGATGCCGGACCGCGGATCACCTCGATGCGCTCCACCTCCTCGACCGTCACGGGGAGGAAGTCGATCCAGGTGGTGCCGACGAAGTCCTGACGCAGCGGCCGGCCATCGATCAAGATGAGCACTTTGTTGGACGTTCGGCGGCTCAAGCCGCGGATACCGACCTCGGAGTGATTCGGCGTCACCGAGTTGACCTCGACGCCGGCCACGCGGCGCACGAGCTCGGCCACGTTCGTGAGGCCCGTCAAACGAATGTCCTGGGCGGTGATGATGGCCGTGGCGTTCGGTGCGTCGACCGGCGACTCTGCAAAGCGCGACGCCGAAACGACCTGCTCTTCGTACGCTTCCGTGTTCGCGCCTTGGCCGCTCTCTGCGAGCGTCTGCGTGGACGGAGAGCTGACGGCGGGTGCCGGTCCCGCGGCGGGCGTCTCAGCCGGCTGACCCGGCGCTGCCGTCGTCGTGCCCGTGCGCTGCTGCTCCATCTCGTCTGCGGCCCGACGCAGGGTGGCGGCACGCTCGCGCAGGTGCTCACTGCCCGCGGCCACGGCGATCTGATCGATCTCTGCTGCCGCCTTGCGAATCGAGGCCACCGCGTCATCGGGCGCGCTAGGCGAAGTCTCTGGCGCTTGAGCCGGCCCACTCTCGGCGGGCGCGTCCGTGCGCTCCTGTTGCTCGAGACGCTGAGCTATGCCCGCGAGCAAGCGCTCGGTATCTTCCGCCTCACCCGGTGGCGCTTCGTCGACGTAGCGCTCGAGATAGCTTGCGGCCGTTTCCAGATCGCCCGCGTAAAGGTAGGCGAGGCCGATGTTGTAGAGCACGTTGGGGTGGGGCAGCGTCTCGTACGCGCGCTCGAGATTGTCGATGCCTTCGCGATAGTTTCCGTCGGCCACCATGGCCATGCCGCGCCGGAAGTAACGTCGCGCCTCGGTACGTGCATCTGCGTAGACGATACTTGTCAAACACAGCGACAGGACGACTCCGAGAGCGGATGCTCTCAGAAGCCATGAGTCTGTCTTCCGCATGAGTCGACCTCGTGTGTGGGCCCGTTTCCGCATTTCTCTTCGGCGCGGAATTCGAGTCAATCGAAGGGTACGAAGTGAAGGCAAGCGCCGATAAACGGCCGAAATCATTGTCCGTGCTCGCTTCGGCCAGCGTCAAGATATTACGCTACAACTCAGTGATGTCCGAGCCAGACCGCCGCTACACCGATCTCGAGATTCGGGAAATCCTGCGGCGCGCGATGTCGGCCGACGCGCGCAGCGATGTGGGGCTCACCCATGCCGAGCTGCTTCAGATCGGCGGCGAGGTCGGGGTCGACGCCGGCGACATCGAACGTGCTGTACGGGAGCTCGACGAGGAGTTTGTGTCGCGTCGTCACGAGAGCGAGGCCGAAGAGCTCGTCGCTGTGGCCCGCTCGGGGCTGCGTTCGCGCTTCGTGCGGCATTTGTCCACCTATCTGATCGTCAACGGCGGCTTGTTTCTGCTGAGCCTTTGGGTGTCGGGCATCTGGTTTCTGCCCTGGGTGATCATCGTCTGGGGCATCGCCCTTTCGCTGCACGCACGCTCAGCCCTCTTTCCCAGCACCGACACGCTCGAACGGCGCGCCGAGCGCGAGGGCCGGAAGCTCGAGCGCAAGCGGCGCAGGCAGCGACGCCTCGAAAGCAACGCGCGGGCGGTCTCCGCGCCCACGCGCAGCGATCACGTCGGCAAAGAGCTCGAGGCGGCGATGCAGGCCGGGGTCGATGCGCTGCTCTTGGCCACGGCGCGCAAGATTCGCGAGGCCGAGACGAAGCTGCGCGCCCGCGGCGAAAGCCCGCCCCCACGCGTGCGTGTCGAGGACGCGCGCGTCGACGACGAACGCACGCGAGGGGATGAGCGGCGCAAGCGCGACCTCTGATGCGTGCGGCTTCTGCGCGGGTGGGAGGTCATCGCACGGGCACGTGCAGTGTGTGAAAGGCACGGGCGATAACCTGCGGCTGTCGCAAAAAGACGCTTGAAAACCGGCGCGCCTTGGCCGCCTCCTAGTTGGGGGAGTCCTTGGGGGAGGGCCGTGTGAGCACATCCAGTCACGATTCCAAAGCGCCGCCCGCAGCGGGGCAGCCTGGGGCGAAGAGGCCCGCCGCGATGCCCATGGGGCAGAAGGGCGCCATCTACACCATGGTCGCCGCGCAAGGGATGAACGCCGCATCGATCATCAATGGCGGCTTCGCGAGCAAGCACGTCGGCAAGCTCAATCCGCGCCGCATCGAGGTCGCGTCGCCAGATGGGCCGAGCACGGAAGGCGGAAAGCTCGCGCGTCTCACCATCACGCTCGTTCCCGTCAACGGGCAGGGGGGCGTCGCCACCTGCGGCTGGCTCGACATCGCGCAAAAGAAGGCCGAGATCAAGCACTACCGGCAGGTGTACGAGCAGTTCAAGAGTCGCTTTGGCGTGGCGCTCGATCTCACCCTCGAGGAGTATGGAAGCATCACCAAGGACCTCGAGATCACGCTGAAGACCCTGCAGTACGAGGTGCAGCTCGACGCCCAGCCCGCTGCCGCCGCCGCGTCCAAAGCGAGCGCTTCGGCCGCGAGGACGAACGCGGTACCACCGACGGTCATCGACGATACGGCGTCGGGCAAGCCCTGGCTCGTCGCCCTGTCAGGCGTGCTGCTCGCGGTGGCTCTGCTCGGGGCATTCTTGCTGTTCAAGTAGGAACGAGGGCTCTTTCGCCCGCCCCAGCCGTGAGTACGTGATTGGTCGAGAGGACGTGCTGCCATGCTTCTCGCCGAGCTCATCGATCGAGTCGAACGGAGGGCTCCTTTTTCGACGCCGGGTGCCGCGGAGAAGGCAACGTTTGCGACCCTGAGCGTCCTCGGTGAGATGCTTCCGCCACAGCTCGCACGTGAGTTGTCTCGCGTACTCCCGGAAGAGCTCGAATCAACGCTGTGTGCGGGTCGCGGGCCGCAGGATCTTGCAGAGGAGGACTTCTACCTGCACGTCTCGCGAACGGCTGGTCTCTCTCATGCCCAGGCCGTGGAACGAAGCCAAGTCGTGCTTTCTGCTGTCTCGAGCACGCTCGAACCGGAGTTACGCGCCCGCGTGAAACGCGAGTTGCCTGACCATCTGGGCGAGCTTCTGCTCGAACTCCCCACGGCGCTTTCGCCGCACGTTGTCCACCATGATGGGCACGCGAGGACGCTTGCGCAGGGACGGCCAGGGTCGGCACGACCGCTCAGTGAAGCGGCCCCAGGATCCACTCACCCGTTGCATTCCGACAAGCCGCGTACGGCTCAGTCAGGCTCCGTCGCCAGGGCCCACAATCCGCATGGCGACACGAAGATCTCGAGCGCGCAGGGCTCGACCCAAGAACGCGAGCACGAGACATTGGCGGAAGGCAAACCGCGCGCGGATCATTGAAGCGCGGGTGAGTGAGATCCGGGCAACTTTGCTTGAGCACGGTTTCGAGCGCGTGCCGCGCGCCTGCGCTACACGACGCGGATGTCGCTCACCGTCTATCACTATCCTGCGTGCAGTACGTGCAAGAAGGCGCTCAAGTGGCTCGATGCCCACGGGGTGTCTTACCGAGCCGTGCACATCGTCGAGTCGCCACCTTCGAAGGCCCTGCTGAAGAAGGCGATGCAGCGCGGCGAGCTGCCGCTCAAGGCGCTGTTCAACACCTCGGGCGAGTCCTATCGAAAGGGTGGCTTCAAGGACCGCCTGCCCAGCATGAACGAAGCCGAGGCCCTCGAAGCACTTGCCGCTGATGGCAAGCTGATCAAGCGCCCGTTCCTCGTGTCGGACGAGCTTGCCCTGGTCGGCTTCGACGAGGCCCGCTACGCCGCGCGCTTCGCGTGAGCTTTTGCATGGTCGTGCAGGGCCCGGTGCCTACCTCGGCGACGTGTTCAAGCCCACCACGATCATCGAGCCGTTTCGCGTCAAAGTCGTCGAGCCTCTGCCCTTGCCTTCGAGGGAGGTGCGGGCCGAGGGGCTTCGCGCTGCGCGCTTCAACCTGTTTGGTCTGCCTGCCGAGCAAGTCACCATCGACTTGATGACCGATTCGGGCACGGGCGCCATGAGTCAGCGCCAGTGGGCCGCGATGCTCGAGGCAGACGAGTCCTATGCGGGGGCGCGCTCGTTTTATCGCTTCGAGAAGGCGGTCCGTGATCTCACCGGAATGCGCCATGTGATTCCGACTCACCAGGGTCGCGCGGCCGAGCGCATCCTGTTCGGCGTGGTGGCGCAGAAGGGCATGGCCGTTCCTGCCAACACGCACTTCGACACCACGCGAGCCAACGTCGAGCACACGGGGGCCGAGGCGCTCGACTTCGTGATCGCCGAGGGGCTCGACCCCACGCGCGACCATCCCTTCAAGGGCAACGTCGATCTGAAGCGGCTCGAAGCGTTTCTACTCGAGAACCGCGCCCGTGTGCCGCTCGTCATCGTGACCGTCACCAACAACAGCGGCGGCGGCCAGCCCGTGTCGCTCGAGAACCTTCGCGCCTTGCGCGCGCTGACGCGTCGCTTCGACGTGCCTCTGTTTCTCGATTGCGCGCGCTTCGCCGAGAATGCGTGGCTGATCAAGCAGCGTGAGCCCGGCATGTCCGAGCGCTCGGCACGCGACATCGCGCACGAGATGTTCCGCTACGCCGATGGCGCCATGATGAGCATGAAGAAGGACGCCTTCGGCAACATCGGAGGCTTTCTCGCGCTCAACGACGACGCGCTTGCCCAGCGCTGCCGCAATGTTCTGATCCTGACCGAGGGCTTTCCTACTTACGGTGGCCTCGCAGGCAGAGATCTCGACGCGCTTGCCGTGGGGCTCGAGGAGGTGCTCGACGAGCGCTACCTCGCCTACCGCATCGCCTCGACGCGCTACCTGTTCGACAAGCTCTCGAATTCTGGGGTGCCCGTGATGCGGCCTGCAGGCGGTCACGCCGTGTACATCGATGCCCGACGTTTTCTGCCCCACGTTCCGGCGAGCGAGCTGCCGGGTCAGGCGCTCGCGGTGGCGCTGCAGCTCGAAGCCGGTGTGCGCAGTGTGGAGATCGGCACGGTCATGTTCGGGCGCACACGTGCCGACGGAAGTCAGGCAGAAGCGGCGCTCGACCTCTTGCGCCTGGCGATTCCAAGGCGCGTCTACACGCAAAGCCACATCGACTACGTCGCCGAAGCCGTGGGCTACGTCCACGGGCAGCGCGAGCGACTCGGGGGCTTCCGCATCGTCGACGAGCCGCCGGAGCTACGCCACTTCACCTGCGGCTTCGAGCCGCTCGGCTGGGATCCGCTCGCGTCGTGACCGAGTGTGGCGCAGAAATCGGTGCCGTTGTAGAAATTTGTGCTGACAATGCAGCGTCACACGACGCGGATCACAGGTCTGCGCGCAACGTTTGACGCGCTGCATCGACCCTTCCTATTCTGCACCCAGATCGGCTCCAGATCGCACGGTACCCACAGGCAGGCGGTGAGCCGCCCGAACCCCGAGCGGGCTGAGGGAGCACTGGGATGTTGTTGACAGTGTGGTTTCGAAATCCTTGGACCTTGGCTTGCGTCGTCGCTTGCTGGCTGTTCGCGTGCGTCGGGCACGCGCAGGCTGGGCGAGCCGAGGCCCGTGAGCTGTTCAAGCGAGGGGTGGCCGCGTACGAGGCGGGCGACTTTCAGGGCGCCCTCACGGCCTTCGAGGACGCCTACCGCCTCGCGCCCCATCCCGCCGTTCGCGTCAACATGGCCAACTGCTTCGAGCAGCTCGGTCGCTACGTGGAGGCGGTGTTCAACTTCGAGCGCTTTCTGCAAGAGAGCGGCGAGTCCGTCGATGACGAGCAGCGCCTCGAAATTGAGCAGGTGCTGGGGCGCTTGCGCGGCCGCATAGGCACCCTCGCGCTCGAGCTCGAGCCGGAGCGAGCGCGCGTGCGCATCGATGGCAAAGCACCGCGTCGCACGCCCACGGGAGGGGTGCAGCTCACGCAAGGAACCTACCTCGTCGAGGTCAGCGCTCCCGGATTCGTCACCGAGCAACGTAAGGTCGTCATCACGGGCGGCAGCGAGACGGTCGAGCGCTTCGTGTTGTCGGCCCCGCCCGTGGCGATCGCGGCGTC
>CAYNOM010000219.1:0-8939 GCA_964398415.1 uncultured Polyangiales bacterium
AAGTTCTACTCCTCCGTGCGTCTCGACATTCGCCGCGTTGGCACCATCAAGGTGGGCGAGGACGCCGTCGGCAATCGCACCAAGGTCAAGGTCGTCAAAAACAAGCTCGCGCCGCCCTTCATGAGCTGCGAGTTCGACATCATGTTCGGCAAGGGCATCAGCCGCTCCGGCGATCTGCTCGACCTGGCCTCCGAGCTGAAGATCGTCGAGAAGTCGGGCGCCTGGTACAGCTACAACGGCGAGCGCATCGGGCAGGGACGCGACAACGTACGTAACTACCTCGAGGAGCATCCCGAGATGATGGGCGCCATCGAGGCCAAGGTGTTCGAGGCCAAGGGGCTCAAGCCGAACGTACCCGCCGAGGCCGCGGCGACGGCCGAGAAGCCGAACGGCAAGAACGCCGATGCCAAGCGCGCGCGCGCCTGAGCGTACGCTGCCCACCTGCGCCGCGGGCTGCTACGTCTCGTCATGGTGCACATGAAACGATGGCCCCGCCTCGCCGCGCGACGTGCCGTGCTCACCGGGCTCGCATGGACGGTGGGGCTCGTGCTGTCTTGGGCCTGCGCAAAGGTACCCCAGGTTGCGGCGCCCCCTCCGCCCCACGAGCCTTCGCTGGGGCCGCTGATCGAGCTTGTGCCTCCGGGGCCCGAGCTCGTGTTGCTGGCGCGTCCTGAGCAGCTCGCGCGCGCGGAGGGGCCGCGGGCCTTGTTTCGCGCCTTGGTGACCGAGGAGCGCGAGCAGGCCTTTCGCGAGCGCACGGGGGTCGATCCGCGCACGCTCAGCGAGCTCGTCGTGTTCGAGGTGGGCCAGGGCGGCTACGTGCTCCTCGTGCGCGGACCCTTCGATGCGCAGCGCGCGGTCGCCGCCGCAGGCGAACGGCTTGCCATCGTGGACGTGAGCACGGATGCCCCGCGCATGCGGCGCGAGGGCCTCGCGGGCAAGGGGCGCTACAGCTACGCGGCGCTCGATGCGCATGCCCTGCTCGTGGCCAAGGATGCTGCGCCTGCCTTGGTGCAGACGATCCTCCATCGCATCGACGACACACGCGCGCCGCGTCTGCTCGACGGCGCGGATGGGGCAGCGCTGTATGCCGATCACGTCGCTGCGCCGTTGCTCTTGCTCGCGCCTCGCCCGCTCGCGCTCGAGCCGTCGACTCCGACGGCAGTGGTGCTCGCTGAGGAGCGGGCCCTGGCCGTCGCCATCACACCCGAGGGACGCTCGTTGTGGGTCACGGTCGACCTGCGCGGTGCGTTTCCAGCAGGTGTCGAGCACAACCTGCGCACCCTCGGCGCGAGCCTCGGGCGCTCCGAGCTCGGTTCCGTGCTCGGCTTCTCGGGTGTCTCCGAGCGCATGGGAATTCGCGTCGATCCCGAGGGAGTCTTCGTGCGCTTCGACCTCGATTCGGCCGAGGTCATTCGAGGGGTACGCGTGCTCTTCTTCGAAGAAATGCGCGAGATCTTTCCCTGAGCACACTGGCTGGGCCAGGGCGGGCTCATCTGCTAAGATGGGGGAATCATGTCGAACCAGATCAGTGCGCCCTTCAAGGTCGGGGATCGCGCGGTCTATCCAGCCCACGGCGTCGCCGAAGTGGTGGCGATCGAGACCCGAGAGATCGCAAGTCACAAAAAGGACTTCTACGTTCTGCGCATCGTCCACTCCGACATGAAGCTGATGATCCCCCTCGATGGGGCCGACCGCGTGGGTCTGAGGCAGGTGGTGACGCCGGAGGTCGCCGAGCAGGTGTTCGAGATCCTGCGCTCCGACGACATCGCGGTGAAGCCCGGGCCATGGAATCGGCGCTTTCGCGAGTACACCGAGCTCGTCAACAGTGGCGACCTCACCGAGGTGGCCAAGGTGTACAGAGACCTCCTGCGCGTGCGTCCCGATCGCGAGCTGTCCTACGGTGAGCGCCGCCTGCTCGAGCAGAGCAAGAACTTGCTCGTGGCGGAGCTTGCGTTGGCGCGCCACTGCGGCCAGGACACCATCGAAACCGCGCTCGAGGGCGCGGTGGCTCGCGCATAGGAGCGCTCATGGATCTCGGTTGGCTCAAGCGTGACGCGGCGGGGCTCGTGACCGTCGTGGTGCAAGACAGGCTTACGGGCATGGTGCGCATGGTGGCGCACGCCGACGAGGCTGCCATCGCGGCGACGCTCGACACGGGCTTTGGCCACTTCTTCAGTCGTTCGCGAAAGAAGATGTGGAAGAAGGGCGAGGAGAGCGGTCACGTGCTGCACGTGCGCGAGGTTTGGGCCGATTGCGACGCCGACTGCCTCGTGTATCTCGTCGATCCCGAAGGGCCAAGCTGCCACACCGGCCGCGACACTTGTTTCTATTCACGCGTCACGCGCGACGGCGTGCGGGACGACGCGTCCACCCAGCTCGCCGGACCCACCTTCCCGAGGCTCTGGTCCGAGCTCGAGGCGCGGCGCGATGCTCCCGCCGATCGCAGCTACACGCGCTCGCTGCTCGATAAGGGCGCGGCGAAGATCGGGGCCAAGATCCGCGAAGAGGGCGATGAGCTCGCGCGCGCGGTCGAGGGCGAGAGCGACGAGCGCGTCGTCTCCGAGTCGGCCGACGTCATGTACCATCTGCTCGTCGGGCTCTTGTTGCGTCGCGTCAGCCTGCGCGACGTGAGCGCCGAGCTTGCACGCCGCTTCGGCACCTCCGGCCTAGACGAAAAGGCCTCCCGCTCCGCGAAGTGACCCGGGCCACCCGAACCTGGATCTGAGATCACTGAGCGTTGTGCCGCTCTGAGCACGAAGTCGTTGTGTTGCGACGTCGCTGCAGGATTTTCAGAGCACCGTTTCGCCCTGTGCCGCCGGCCACACGCGCGTCGATCTCAGCTTCTCTTCGCGCCGCCCTGTGTCTATATGGTCCATATGCGACGGCTAACTCCTGCGGCGTTTGGTGCGCTGTCTCTCGTCATTTCGGCCTGTGACGGCTCGGGCGCGTCGGGAGCACCCGAGGTCGAAGACGACGTCGGTAGCGCTCGCACCTGCCCTGTGGTGTGGGAGATCGACAACGTGAGCCCCTGCATCGCCGAGCCCGTACCCGAGCTTGGGTATCCCGCGCTCGTCTACTCCACGTGGCTCGGCTCAGGGGACACGCCCGAGTGCGACGCCTACGACGAGTTTCCCCAACCCGTGCCTACACGTCCTTGGAGCTCCCAGCGTGTGGTGGCGCCAGCACCGGGAAGCGCGCGCTTGTGTGTGTCGCTGCGCCACGGCGAGGCCGACCGTCCCACGGACGACGACTGCGTGGTGTTCGAGTCTTGTCAGGACGTCGACTACATGGGCAGCGGTGAGGTGGAAGAGCTTTCCCCCCTTTCAGGTTGGTCGGGCGAAGACGGCGCCTGCAACGACGCGTACTACGAAGACGGCGGCTACCTCGAAGTTCGCGTCGAGAGCAGCGACTACGGCTGTACTGCGGCCGACAGCGTGATCCGGCGCCAGATGTGTCCGCGCGACTGCGCACCCGGCGATGAGAGCGAGCGCTGCGCCAGGTGCGGCGATCCGAGCGTAGTCGGTCAGTTCTGAGCGCGTCGCGAAGCGACTTTAGTTGAGATCTCGCGGCGGAGGCGGCGGGGGTTTGATGCTCGGCGGACGCGCGGCGGGACGGGTGTCCGGCTTTCGCGCTCGCTCGGCGGCCACCTCGTGCTTGTGGCCCTTCTTGCGTTCTTTGATCGTCTTTTCGAAGCGCTCTTGGGTCAGCGAGATGAGCTGCTCCTGGCTGCTCTTCTTCGGGTCGCCGCGACCCGGCACTCGCTGCACGTAGCTGCCGTCCGGCTGCATGTCCCAGGCGCTGCGTCGATCGGCGAGCTGGAGGTCGAGCACACGTCGCAGCTCGGCGCGCAGCTCGCGAGACTCGATCGGCGTGACCACCTCGACGCGGCTTTCGAGGTTTCGCGTCATCAAGTCGGCCGAGCCGATGAAGTACTCCTCGGCACCGCCGTTGCGGAAGTAGTAGAGGCGCGTGTGCTCGAGGAAGCGCCCGACGATGCTGATGACGCGGATGTTCTCGGACAGACCGGGGACGCCTGGTCGCAGGCGGCACGTGTCGCGCACGATGAGCTCGATGCGCACCCCCGCCTGGGCCGCGGCGTATAGCGCGCGCACCACGTCGGGATCTTCGAGGCCGTTCATCTTCATCTGAATCAGGCCCGCTTCGCCTGCGCGCACATGCTCGGCCTCGCGCTCGATGCGCGCGATCAAGGCGCTCTTCAGCATGTGTGGCGCGAGCAAGAGCTTCGTGAAGCGGCGCCGGGGATTGGCTCCCGTCGTGAGATAATTGAACAACTCGGTGACGTCGCCGCAGATGGCGTCGTCGCAGGTGAAGAGACCGAAGTCGGAGTAGAGCTTGGCCGTGCCGGCGTGGTAGTTGCCCGTGCCCACGTGCACGTAGCGCTTGAGGCCTGAGGGGTCCTGGCGCACCACCAGGATCACCTTGGCGTGGGTCTTCAGGCCGACGATGCCGTAGGTGACGTGGATGCCCGCTGACTCGAGGCTCGACGCCCAGCGGATGTTGGCGGCTTCGTCGAAGCGGGCCTTGAGCTCGACCACCACCGTGACGTGCGTGCCGTTGCGCGCGGCTTCGATCAGCTGATCGACGACGGCCGTGTCCTCCGACGTGCGGTACAGCGTCATCTTGATGGCTCGCACGCGCGGGTCGATTGCAGCCTCCTTGAGCAGCCGTTCCACCGACGAGGTGAACGAGTGATAGGGATGGTGCACGAGGATCGACCCGGCGTCGCGGATGGCCTGGAAGACGTTGGGCGCGTCTGCAAACAGCGGATGATCGATCGGCCGATGAGGCTTTGCCTGCAGTTCGGGCAACGGCAGAGAGCACAGCTCCATGAGGTCGCGCGGCGCGAACATGCCCTCCACCACGAGCACGTCGGAAGCGTCCTGAAGCTCGAGCTCCTGAGCGAGCCTTTCGCGGCGGGCGGGCTCCATGTCCGGCGACACCTCGAGGCGCACGATCGGGGCGAACTTGCGCTCGCGCAGCTCGGCTTCGATCAGCTCGAGCAGATCGTCGGCCTGCTCCTCGTCCTGCTCGGTGATGGCGTTGCGCGTGGCGCGGAACAGGTCACAGCTCTCGATCTCCATGCCCGGGAACAGCAGGTCGAGGTTGTTCGCCATCACGTCTTCGAGCGTGACGAAGGTGTGGGTGTACCCGACGGGCACGTGGCGCGGGATGCCGCCGCCGAGTGGCAGCTTGATGCGCGAGAGCACCGAGCTGTTTTCGGCGGGATCGCGCGCGCACACCAGCAGGTTGAGGGACAGGTTCGACACGAACGGGAAGGGATGGGCCGGGTCGATGGCCTGGGGTGTGACCAGTGGGAAGATGTTGTCGAGGTAGTGCTGGCGCAGAACCGCCTGATCGCTCGTCTTGAGCGAGGTGTAGGGCACGACGCGCACGCCCTTTTTTTGCAGCGCACGCAGCACCTTGACGCGTGTCTCCTCGGCGAGCTCGGTCAGGCGACGCACGGCTTCCCGGCATTCTTCGAGCTGCTGTTTCGGGGTGCGACCGTCGACCGTGATCGCGTTCACCTCGGCGCCCACCTGCTGCTTGAGGCCGCCGATGCGCTTCATTTGGAACTCGTCGAGGTTCGAGCCGACGATGGCCAGGAACTTCAGGCGCTCGAGCACCGGCGTGCGGCGGTCCATCGCCTCGCTGAGCACGCGGTGCTGGAAGTTCAGCCAGGTGAGCTCTCTGTTGAGATAGAGACTCGGCTGCTTGAGGGTGGTCCCCGCCTTGGGGCTTGGTCCCTTGCTCGCGTCAGCTTGCTGGGGGTCGAGCTGGGGGGGGACTGTGATGCGGCCTTCGCCCGGTGGCGTTCTGCCCGACGACATGCATATCCTCGACGCGCGGGATCTTTCGCGCTCCGTTCCTGTTCCAAGATAGCTCAGAATCGTGAGGATTCTGTGGAGACTCAGTGACAAAACCAGTTCAAGCCGGGCCGGTTGCCGCCGTAGACCTCGGGTCGAACAGCTTTCACATGGTCATCGCACGCGTGGTCGATGGTCACCTACATGTGGTCGATCGCATGCGAGAGCGGGTTCAGCTCGCGGCCGGCATGGCTGAGCAGGGGTTGTCGCCTGAGGCCGAAGCGCGGGCGCTCGCATGTCTCGAGCGCTTCGGACAGCGCCTCTCGGGCATCCCCTCCGAGCGTGTGCGCGCCGTGGGCACCAACACCTTTCGTTTGGCGAAGAATCGCCGCGCCTTTCTGCGGCGTGCCGAGGCAGTGCTCGGCCATGGCATCGACGTCATCGCCGGCCGTGAAGAAGCGCGCGTTTTGTTTCGCGGGGTTGCTCACGATCTGCCCGCCATCGAGGGCAAGCGCCTCGTCGTGGACATCGGCGGAGGCAGCACCGAATGCATCGTCGGCTCGGGCGAGGAGCCCCAGCGCATGGACAGCATGCAGATGGGCTGCGTGTCCTACACAGAGCGCTTCTTTGCGGATGGTCGCATCACCCGCGAGCGCTTCAAGCGCGCCAGCATGGCCGCGCGACTCGAGCTCGAGCCGATCGAGAGCATCTACCAACGCATCGGTTATGTGGAGGCCGTGGGCTCGTCAGGCACCGTCACCGCCATCGACGCCATCATCCGGCTGCTGCCTCCGGGCGCCAACAACGGCATCACGCCGGCGGGCATCAAGACCGTGCGAGACGCCTTCATCACCCAGGGCTCGATCGACAAGCTCGACATGCCGGGTCTGAGTGCGGATCGGCGCCCGGTGATCGTGGGCGGCCTCGCGGTGCTGCACGCGGTGTTCAAGAGCTTCGGCATCACACGCATGCGCGCGTCGAAGAGTGCCCTGCGCGAGGGCCTGTTGCTCGAGCTCGTAGGACGCCTCAGCGATGAGGATGTGCGCGAGCGCGCCGTGACGCGCCTGTGCGAGCGCTACGCGGCTGATTTGGAGCAAGCGCAGCGCGTCGAGCAGACGGCACAGGGCCTCGCGCGGCAGGTCGAGCTTCTGTACGAGCTCGGCCCGCGCGAGCTGCGCATGCTGCGTTGGTCATCGCGCCTGCACGAGATTGGACAGGCGCTCAGCTTCTCGGGCTACCACCGTCATGGGGCCTACCTGATCACGAACTCGGACATGCCCGGCTTCAGCGAGCAGGGGCAGGCCTACCTCGCGGCGCTCGTCTCGAGTCACCGTCGTCATTTCGATGGCGAGAAGCTCTCGACCCTGAAGCAGATCGACGGCGAGCGTGGCGTGCGTATCGCAGTGTTGTTGAGGCTTGCGGTGCGCCTCAATCGCGCGCGCAGCACCGAGCCCATGCTCGTGCCCATCGTGCGCGTGCTCGGTCAACGCCTCGAGCTCGAGTTCCCGCTGGGCTTTCTCGATGCCCATCCGATGACGCGCGCCGATCTCGAAGAAGAGCAGGAGCTTCTGCGTCCGAGCGGTCTCGAGCTGCTTTACCGTTGAGCTCTCGAGGTCAACGCGTCACGTACCCAGCCGCTTCGATGGCCTGGCGAACGCGCGTCTCGTCGACCTGACCCTTGACCGTGGCGATTCCCGCTTCGAGCTCGATCTGACAGGTCGAAACGCCGTGCGTCGCGAGTAGCGCCCGCTCGACTTTGCCGACGCACTTCTGACAGCTCATCCCTTCCACCCGGACGGTGAGGGTTTGGCCTGCGACGTGGCGGTTTCGCAGCTTGAGCCAGGTCGCTTTCACGGAGTCGCTCGCAAACCATACGAACATGGCGAGGAGCGCCACGGCGGCGACCGAGGCGAACGGACCGCTTTCATGCGTGTGTCCGGCGTGGGCGGCGAGGTCTGGGCCGAGCAGCTGATCGAACAAGAGGCCCAGGCTGATGCTGAACAGGACCACGGTGGCGAGGTAGATGCCCGTGGCGCGCGCGCCGAAGCTCCGCCACACCGCGCCGATGGTGGCGACATTGGTGGCGGGACCCGCCATCAAGAACACGAGCGCGGCGCCGGCAGGCATACCGGCTGCGACGAGCGCGGCTGCGATCGGTACGGAAGCCGTGGCGCATACGTACAGCGGAATCGAGAGCGCGAGCACGGCCAGGGCGGCCCATAACGGATGAGTCAGACCTAGCGCCGCGAAGCTGTTCTCGGGGACGAAGCTCGTGATCGCTGCGGACACCACGATGCCGACGATGACCCAGCCCCAGATGGTGCGAATGAGATCGACGGCGTGGAGCAGGCCATCGCGCGCGGTGCGGGGCTTGTCGTCGTCAGGGAGATCGGGCGCGCTGGACGCTGTCGCGGAAGGCTCGGCGAGCTCTGTGGCGACGCCTCCCACGATGCCCATGACGAAGGCGCTCAGCACCTTGAACAGCGCGAAGGGCAGCCCGAGAAACGACGCGCTCACCAGGATCGAGTCGACGCCCGTTTGAGGAGTCGAGATCAGAAAGCCCATCGCTGCGCCCTTGCCGGCTCCATCCCGGCGCAGACCGAGGGCCGCAGGAATCACGCCGCAGGAGCAAAGCGGTAGGGGTACTCCGAGGGCCACCGCCTTGAGCACGCCGCCCATGCCCGACATCTGACGGCGCACGAAGCGCCGCGGCAGAAGCACGTGCATCACGCCCGCCACCGCTGCGCCGAGCAACAGCCACGGGGCGAGCTCTCCGAGCACGTGCCACAGATTCGCAAGCATCGCCCTCATTGTGGATGAAGGGCCCCGCCCGCGCATCCCGTCAGGGCGCTCTGCCTTGCGTCGCCGTGAGCGCGAGTAGGCTCTCTCGCAGGCTCGCACGCTCGGCAGCGGACATGTCGTGGGTGAGCACGACCACGTGGCTCTGCCCTGCGAGCTCAGGCATCGGCGGGAGATTCAGGGGAGGGTAGACGACATGCTGCACGGCCTGCACGGCGATGGGAGTCGGCTCGCCCTGCGCCGAGATCACGGCCTTGAGGCGTAAGATACGCGCGCCGTTGAGCTGCGTCAGCATGGCCACCCACAGCGAAA
>CAYNOM010000220.1:0-7103 GCA_964398415.1 uncultured Polyangiales bacterium
CAGAAGGCGCTCGACGACGTCGAGGTCACCGCGGAGGAGCGCGTGGGCCTCAACATCCTGCGCCGCGCCATCGAAGAGCCCCTGCGCACCATCGCTTCGAACGCGGGCCACGAGGGCTCGGTGGTCGTCGACAAGGTGCGCAACAGTAAGGGTGCCCATGGCTTCAATGCCGCCACCGACACCTACGAAGACCTGGTGAAGGCCGGCGTGATCGACCCCGCCAAGGTGGTGCGCTGCGCATTGCAGAACGCCGCCAGCGTGGCCTCCCTCGTGCTCACCACCGAGGCGCTGATCGCCGACAAGCCGCAGAAGGAGTCTGCGGGCGGCGGCATGCCCGACATGGGTGGCATGGGCGGCATGGGTGGAATGGGCGGCATGGGTGGAATGGGCGGCATGGGCATGATGTGAGCCGCGCGATCAGCCCCGCCTGACTGCGAGAGAAGCCCCCGATTCCCATGGAGTCGGGGGTTTCTTGCGTGCGGTCAGAGAGCCGACCCAGCTCTCCTGCCCAGAGCAAGCGCACTGTCCATGGTCGCCAAAGCCGCTACATGTGGCGCCATGACAATCTCCCCCCTCATCAAGGCAGGCGCTTGCCCGACCTGGGTAGCAGCCATGCTCGCGCTTTGCGCGGCCTGTGCCGTGGATCCCGACGCCACCCCCGCCTCGTCCGTCGCCGACGACGCGGCAGTGATCACCGACACCTCACGCGCGGACCCTGCGACCGATGCAAGCGAGGTGAAGGCCCTCTACGCAGATTGGAAGCTCGCGCACCTCGCGCAGGGAGGCGACGCGAACATCGTGCTGCGTCTCGGACGCTCGGTGATGTCGAGCATCGACACCGACGCGGAGGGCCTCGCGCACCTCGACTTGGTGAACGGAAGGATCACCCTGCAGACGGACGGTCTGCCGGAGAGCGGCGACGTCTGGCTCGTGGACAACCAGGGCGAGGGACACTCGCTGCCTGACGCTGGCGACAAGATGCTGCTGCTCGGCACGCTCGACGTCCTCGAGCAAGACACGGAGCAGCATGCGGCCGAGGTGTCGTTCGACGTCGGGATCCTGGATGCGTTCCAAATCGACTTGGTGGTGATCAGTGAGCCGGGCCGTACGCCCGTGGAGGGCGCCATCCTGTTCGGGGCCGTGCCCCTGTTCCACCGCGTGTACACCGACGAGCGCGTGCGCGAAGAGCGGGGCCTCATGCCACGCGGTTTCATCAACACCGATGTGTACGTGCCCGCGACCAACGACTTCGACGCACTCGTGGCCGAAGGCTTTTCGCTGTTCCGCGACGAAACCTTCGAGGGCAACGGCCGCACCTGCAACACCTGCCACCGCATCGAAAACAACTTCACCATCGACAAGGCCTTCATCGCCACGTTGAAGAAGAGCGACCCACTCTTCGTGCACGAGCAAAACCCCGCTCTCGCCGAGCTCGAGTCGCCGAAGATGCTGCGCGAGCTCGGCTTGGTGCGCGCCAACGTGGACGGCGCGGACAAGCCTGCCCGCCTGCGCGCCGTGCCGCACATCAAGAGCCTTGCTGCGAGCATCAACGTCAAGGCGGGCAACTGCGCCCGCGCCCCTTCGCCGACGCCTGGCTGCGGCCTGCCGCCCAACATCGGGCCCATCGATCTACGCAACAAACCGATTCGTATCGGCCCATTCTCGCGTGCGAAGTTCCGCGAGGGCCTCGTGCTGCTCGATAGCACGGGCTGGGGTGGCGATGGAGCGCCCCACGATGGCTCGCTGCTCAACTTCGCCGAGGGCGCCGTCGTCCAGCACGCGACCAAGAGCATGGCGCGCGTGCCGGGCGTGGATTTCCGACTGCCCACGCAGGAGGAAGCCGACGCGCTGTTGCTCTTTCAGCTCGCCATCGGTCGACGCAAGGACATCGACACCAGCAAGATCACCTTCCTCGATCCCAAGGCCAAGCTGGGCTTCGATCTGTACACGAACTTTCCTGGCGGCTGCAAAGACGAGAACGGCATCGCCCACTGCGCCTGCAACAACGATCTCCACGGCAACCCGTGCGGCATCGACAAGCCGCTCATCGCGGACGGCGCGGGCTGCGTGGGCTGTCACGTCAACGCAGGCGCCAACACCGATCTCAATCCAGTGCCGAACGTGAAGACGTTCGTGAACCTGAACTTCGACATCGGCACCCAAGACCGCGTCCACACCAAGGCCGATCAGATCACGGCGCAATACGGCGAAAAGCGCCCCCTGGATTGCGGCCTCGGCAGGCTCTCGGCCAGCGACTTCAAGTCCTTCTGCACCTTCCCCATCAGCTGGTCGCCCCACACCACGAACGCCCCTTGCGAAACTGGCCCGGTGGAGCCCAAGAAGGACGCGTTCTGCGCGAATCCGCAGACCGCTCCCGCGAGCTGCACGGGGTATTGCGGGGTTCCCGGCGCGCCTGCCTGCAACGGCTGGTTTCAGAACGGCGACTTCAACGAGGGCAACAAGCCCTTGCCGGGCAAGAATGCCTTCGAGGTGCAGTTTGCGCCCTTTGGCTCGCTCAACTGGTACTTTGCGGAGGGCTCGTTGTGCGACACGGCCGGCCAGGCGGTTTCGATTCCGGTGATCACCGCGGGCATGCCGAGCGAGCTCGCCTGCGAGCAGTTGTTCGACAACGCCGAGTGGGGCGCGACCTTCGGCCAAGCGTTCTGCGCCAGCCACGGCGACTGCAACGCATTCGACGTCCCGCAGAGCGGCATCGACTCCACCTGCGTCGCCGGTCGCTGCACCCACGTGCCCGGCTGCAAGTGCACCGATGACAGCTCCTGCAAGGATGGTGGCCGCCAGTTCTGCTTCCGGCAGGCGGGCAGCCCCGTGGACGGCTACTGCCTCGGAACCGAGGCCGCCAAGACCCCCTACGATGAAAACAACCCGGAGCACGTGGCCCGCGTGGGCAATCGCGTGATGGTCGAACCTACGCCCGTGTGGTCGGACTATGCGCGTGCGCCCGTCGGCAAGCTGCCACCGGGCATTCCCGGTGCCGCAGGCGACGCCTGCAATCCCTTCCTGAACGGCACGCCGGCCGCTGCTTCGCAGTGCTTCGGTGCGCAAACCTGCGTGAGCAACAATCCGTACAATCCCGCCTCGGGCGTGTGCGGGCCCAACACCAACTGGCAGCCTCAGGTCCTGAACCTGTGCGAGGTGGGCATGCAGAACCCTCAGCTCTTGGCCAGCGGGGGCTTCGGTTGCTACGAGGGCAGCCCCAATCCCAGGTGCCAGGGCTGCAAGACCAGCTGCGCAGGCGAGCCCGCAGGCTGTAAGCCGTGCGCGCTGCCGACTCAGGGCGCACCGTTCGAGCGCAACTGCGCAGCCGAGCTCAACCCGAGCGACCCCGCGCTCCAGGGCTTTGGCGACGGCACGTTCTCCACGCCACCGCTGATCGAGGCCCCGGATACGGCGCCCTTCTTCCATGACCACTCGGCCGAGACGCTCGAAGACGCCATCCGGCACTACACGTCGCCCGAGTTCAACCAGGCGCGCGGTGGCAAGCAGCCGAACTTCCAGAGCGACATGCCCGCAAACGATCTCGACGACACCGAGGTCGCCGCCATCGCCGCCTACATGCGCGTTCTGAACGTGGTGCAGAACGTGAATCAGGCCGGGCTCGCCATCGAACAAGCCTGGAACAACCCCACATCGTCAACGGGTGACGGACGCCTGGCGTTTGCGGAGACCGAGCTCGAGGACGCAGCGCAGGTGCTCCGCGAGGGCGCACTGCACAAACCGGCTCGGGCCCGCATCGAGCTTGCGCGCAAGCACCTCAAGAAGGCCTTTCAGACGAAGAGCGACGAGCCCAAGGCACGCAAAGCCATGGTCCTTGCGCTCTACCAGATCCAGGCCGCGCGCGGCTCCATGGTGCTCATCCATGGGAGCCCCGACGACGAGTGGACCGAGCGCTATCTCAATCCGAGCTGGTCGGACGTGATCGAGGGCACGCTCAGCGGCGCAGAGCAGTCGGCCGAAGAGGCCGCCTTCGAAGCGCTGCTCGAAGCGATGGCCCTCGAAGACTGAGCAGGCGTTAGTACAGGCAGCACGAGAGCTCGAGGCCGTTCAGCGTCGTGTCGTCGCCCTTGCCGCGGCTGCTCTCGGTGCGGACCCTCGCTCCGCAGACAGCCGTGCCGGCTGGGCAGTGCTTCATGCCAAGCAGGTCGCCCCACTTCTCGATCCCGCCCGGCGCGTGGATCTGCTCTCCCGAGACGCAGCTCGCTTCGATGTCGGTTGCCCCTGCATCGTCGCCGCTGCCTTGCGACTTCTCGAAGCGCAGATTCATGCCGTTCATCGGGCCGTTCTTGCAGCGCGCGTACCCGTGCTCGGTGCCGTACAGGCCCCTGTCGATCAAGAGCTCGTTGAGTCGTGCTCGCTCCCACTTCTGGCAGTCGAACCAGATCCCGTTGAGGGCCGTGTCATCGCCCTTGCCTTGGGGTGTCTCGACGCGCATGCGGTAACCGCTCGCGAACGTGCCCTTCGGGCACATCTTCCAGGCCGTCCAGTTGCCGTAGAGGCCGGTACCCACCGTCACGTCGTCCAGGCGATCCGCACGCCCGTAGGCCGGGATGGCCTTCAAGGGCAGCTCGAGCTGGGAGAGGCTGAGCTCGACGTAGCCAGCGGCCTTCAGCCCAGCCAGCGTCGTCGCATTCACGCATGCATTGACCTGCGCGGCGGTCGGAGGCGCCGACAACTGATCGAAACAAACTGCCGCGGCATTCTGCAGGACCTCAGCATTGTTCGTCGACTGGCCGCTCATCACCGCCACGCGGTCGCGGAAGGTCTTCGGAGCTCCCAAGTTGCCCACGGCATCGATGCGATCGCGAATCGCAAGCTCATGCTCGAGGCGCGCAAAGAGTGCCTTGCGCGCATCCGAGACGGCCTTCGGCAGCGCGGGCTGGCTTGCTGTCAGGTTCGGCAGATCGGACCAGCGCTCCATGGTGTAAGACAGGTGCGTGGGCCTTCTGGCCGCGTTGGCAGGGAAGTGGTTCACACCTGTGCCTGTCGCATAGGCGATCGCACCGCTCAGAAAGTCCGCGCAAGGTGCCAGGTTGTCGAAGGAGCAGTCGACCACGGCCAGCGACTGGGCCCCGGACGTGGTGCCTGAAAAGGCGTTGCCGAGACGCTCCACCTCGCCGCCGCGCTGGAAGGCCTCCATGCGAATTGCCGCGCGCCCCTTGAACGACTCGCGTGCTTTCGACCACTGCGCGGACAGAGAGTTGCTGCCGTAGCTGGCGCTCACCGAGCCTTCGAAGGCCTCCTTCTCGTGAGCCGTGGCGAAGTCCATCTTGGCCAGGATGAAGATCTCGCTACCTCGCACGATGTCCTTCACGTAGCTGTCGCCACAGGTCTCGAGCCAGGCAGCGCCACCCGGTACGATGCCGCTGCGGAGCGTAATGGGCGGTGCCTTGTTGAGGCCGATCGTGTCCTTGTGCGAGCGCATCTTGTAGAGGAGCGAGATCGACTGATCGGTCGTGCGCGCGCTACGGCTGAACTTGGCGCTGGCGCTGCCGCTGAACAGACCGTAAGAGCCTTTGGCGTTGGCGCTGATGCCGAGGCTCGTGGCCATCGACGACGTGGACGTGATCTTCTCGAGCCCGCCAGCACCGGTCCCAGGCACGGCGGGATAGAGATTGGGGTTGATGATGCAGGGGTTTCTGAACTCCTTGGTGATCGAGTTGTAGCCCGACCCCACCTGCTGCGGCTGTCGCAGATCTGGTTCGATCTCGAAAGTCAGCTGCCCGTCCTTTCGACCGATCTCGCGGTCGTCGCCGTCCACACCTGCGTCGTCCTCCCATGCGGTTGGATCCGCTCCCCATGTTCCGTCCTGTGCGACTTCACCCGTACATGCGGACGCGGACAGTGCCGCCGTCAGCCCAAACCACACTACGCGCTTCGACATCTCAGATCCTCCGTGCGATGCGATGACGCTGCATCGCTCGCGGCTGGAATCTGCGTGCGCAGGGCGGACGAGGCGACTTCGCTCACCCGCAATCGCTCACCCCGATCGGCGTGAGTTTTGGGCGTGCGACAGCACGCAACGCGCCCACGAGGCGCACGAAGCATGGCTCGCAGAGACCGGCTTCAACGGCGGAGCGCGAGCGAGCTCAGGGCTTGGTCTGTGCCTGCTCGCAGCCTTCGAGGTCTGCCTTCTTGTTGGCGTCGACGATGTGAAACTCGACGCGGCGATTCTTCTGGCGCGCATCGTCGGTCTTCGCCGGATCGAGCGGACGGTTCTTGCCGCAACCGTAAGCTTCGAGCCGCTCGGCGGGCACCCCGTGCTCGACCAGCCAGCGCACCACCGAGGCTGAGCGTTTCTTGCTCAGGCGCATGTTGAGTCGAGCAGGTCCGCTGTCGTCGGCATGGCCTTCGACGCGAATCCGCTCGATGTCCGTGTGCTCGAGCATGCTCTTGGCGACGGCCTCGAGCACGGCATGACTGCTCTCGAGCAGGCCGTCCTTGCCCGTCTCGAACTCGACGCGCTCGCGGATCACGAGCTGCTCCTTCGTCTTCTCGACCAGCGCCTTGGGCGCACAGCCCCGCTGTTCGGCCACGCCCGCCTCGTTGGGACAGGCATCGTCGACGTCGGCGATGCCGTCGCCGTCGTTGTCTGCGTCAGGGCAGCCATCTTCGTCCGCGAAGCCATCCTTGTCTTCGGGCTCGGCCGGGCAACGGTCATCCGCATCGGCGACGCCGTCACCGTCGTTGTCCGTGTCGGGGCAGCCGTCCTCGTCCTCGAAGCCGTCCTTGTCTTCGGGCTCCGCCGGGCAGCTATCGTCCGCATCCGCGATGCCATCGCCGTCGTTGTCCGCGTCAGGGCAGCCGTCTTCGTCCTCGAAGCCGTCGCGATCCTCCGCCTCCAGCGGACAGCGATCGGCCGCGTCGAGCACGCCGTCGCCGTCACGGTCGGCCGGCGGCGGAGGAGCCTTGTCAGGCGCAGCGAGCGCGTAGCCAAGGGTTGCGACCACGCGCACGAGCGGCGAGCCGTACCCTGAGAGAATGCCAGGGCCACCCGCCACACCCGCGTAGAGCTGCTCCCCCTGGTACTTGAGACCGAGCAGCGCCTCGAGGGGCGAGTAGGCGTCCTTGGCAAAGTGCTTGAA
>CAYNOM010000220.1:7113-8919 GCA_964398415.1 uncultured Polyangiales bacterium
GTGAGCGTACAGGCGCTTCACGAGCATGAGCCGAGCGCCCGCCCCGTAGACAAACTCCTGGCCAAGCTCGAAGTTGCGCAGCTCGACGGGCTTACGAAAGCGCGCACCCACCCGCGCGCGTGCGTCGAAGCGCCCCGCGCGCGCCTCGAGGATGAGCGCTGGCTCGTAGCTGCCGAGCTCGTCACCCGAGTAGGTCTGATCGCCATTTACGAGCTCCGCCGTGGGCAGCCGCGCCGTGAGCTCCGCACCGAACCCCACGTGATCTCCGTCTGCAAACACGCCACGCAGGTTGAGCGCGGCGTCGCCGAGGCCCGCTCCGTCCGCTTCGGGCGTGATGGGGCCGGGATCCTCGCCCTTCATCACGAGGTGCATGGGCACAGAGCCCGTGAGCGTAAACCGCGCGCCGAGGCCCACCGACAAACCGACGTGCCCGACGAGGTGGTCCTCGATCACGGGCAATTCGGGCTTGAGCCGCGAATTCGGTCGCTCGTAGACGAGCGGCTCACGCGCGTAGTCGAGCATGAACGCCACCGACAATCGTCCCGGCTCCAAGGAAACCGGACGCGCCAAACCGAAGCCATCCTCGCGCAGGAGCGCGGGCCGAAACTGCTCCACCGCGACCTGCGCAGAGGCAAGCGCGCTGAACAGCGTGAGGGCTGCCACGGCGCTCGCCGCCTTGAGCCAACGCCGCCGCGCCCCGAGCGCGAGCAGCAAGAAGCCTATCGCGAGCAGCACCCCGTCCGAGCCCGCGCGGGGGCTCGACGAGCACAGGGCCGAGCCGCCGAACGTGCCACCCGCGCCGGGCTCCTCGAGATAGTCGGGGACGTCGTTGCCGTCTTCGTCCCCCAGCTCGTCACGCGTGAGGATGCCGTCGCCATCGTCATCCGTGTCGAGGTGATCCGGAATGGCATCGCCATCGGTGTCGCGCGGCTGGCCCTCGTCGAGCTCGTCCGCTGTCTCCACGCCGTCATCGTCGTCGTCCGCATCGTAGTGGTTCGGCTTTCCGTCGCGATCGGTATCGACATCGGCATCAGATGGGCGCTCACTCCGCGTGCTCAGCCCGTCACCGTCGTCGTCTGCATCGCGATACTGGGGCAAGCCATCCCGATCGAGATCGGGCTCGTCGAGGGCAGTCAGCTCGACGCGCGTGAGGATACCATCGCCGTCGTCGTCGTCGCTCAGCCGATCGGGCTTTCCGTCCGCATCGCTGTCGAGCCCGAGCTCGTCGAGGGTGGGTACACCGTCTCCGTCATCGTCGGGGTCGAGGATGTCGTCGATGCCGTCGCCGTCGGTGTCGCCTCGCTCCTCGTCGCGTGTGAGTACGCCATCGCCGTCATCGTCGTCGTCGTAGGCGTCGAGGCGGCCATCGCCGTCCGTGTCGCCACTCCCGGGGCGCACGCGCTCGACGGCGGTGGGAATGCCATCGCCGTCGTCGTCGGCGTCGAGCATGTCGACGAGCCCGTCACCATCGAGATCGCGGCAGGGTGGCGCTTGGCACTCGACCTCGTCGAGATAGCCGTCGCCATCCGAGTCCGGGCCTCGCACGGGCGCATCGACGAAATCAGGGATCCCGTTGCCATCGCGATCGACGTCGCCCTCGTCCGCATCGGGCCGTCCGTCGCCATCCGAGTCGGCATCGAGGTACGCCGGCTCGTCGTCGTCGTCGGGTGTCGCGCCTGGGAGGCCCTCGGCCTCGATCTCACGCTTCGTCGGGATGCCATCGTTGTCGTCGTCGGTGTCACGATAGTCTGGGATCTTGTCGCCGTCGCTGTCGCGCGGGCGCTCGCCCATGCCGCGCTCGTCGGC
>CAYNOM010000221.1:0-8886 GCA_964398415.1 uncultured Polyangiales bacterium
GATCGTTTCCAGGGCGCCGGCGCCGAGCCCGAGAAGATCGAGCGCGCCACCCAGATCTATCGGCGCGGTGCGGAGGCCTACCGCATTTTGACCGATCCGATGCGCCGCAAGCAGTACGATGCGGGGCTCGATCAGGGCCGTGTGCGCTTTGATCCAGCCGCGCCTCCTCCGGAGCAGCCGGTCGAGGTCGGCAAGTGGCCGATCAAAGTGAAGAGCCCGATCGCGCGCCCCTTCGCCATGAAAGCCGAGCAGGCCTACAAGGCGGCCGACTGGGGCAACGCCAAGGTGAACCTCAAGCTGGCCCTGGGGCGCGACAAGGGCAATGCGCAGATCGAAGCGCTGCTGAAAGACGTCGACGCGAAGCTCGGTCACGGCGTGAGCGAGCAGGAGGTGGCACAGGCCGCACCCGAGCCCGCACCGCCTGAGCCCAGCGCAGCGCAGCAGGGCTCCGCCTTCGACAGCGAGCCACCCACAGGGCTGATCCAGAAAAAGCTCTGACAAGAGCCTTTCTTTGGAACACCAAGTCAGGTGAGGTCGATGCCGGGCCGCGCGGCGCGGAAGCGCTCGAGCTCGGCGTCGGGCACACCGCAATGGGTGTGAACCTGGCGCAGCCGCGGCAGCTCCGCGAGCGCCATCAGCCCGCGTAGCCCGGGGTTTGCGAAGCAGATCAGCACCTCGAGCTCGGTGCACGTCGCGAGCGGGCTCAAGTCGGTGATCCGGTTGCCTTGGATCGAGAGGGTGCGCAGCTTGCTCAGCCCGGAAAGGGGCGCGAGGCTCTCGATCGCGTTCAGACCGAGCGCGCCATGCCGCAGCTCCATCTTGTCGGCGAGCACCGCGAGGTTCGTGACCGCATTCCCTGTCACGTCGAGCCTGCGCAGCGCGCTCGCGCCTTCGAGGCCTGCGAGTGAGGTGATGCGGTTGTGCGCGGCGTGAAGCTCCTCCAGGAGGGTGCACGCGGCGAGCGGTGCAAGCGACACGATGCGGGCGTTGTCGAGGTAGAGCGTCCGCAGCCGGGTCAGCGCACGCAAGGGTTCGAGATCCTCGAGCTGGTTTTCGCTCAGCTTGACCCACCTGGCGTGCTCGAAGCGACGGATCGGCTCGAGGTCGGTGATGCCCTTTTTGCCGAGGTACAGCATGTCGCTGCGTGACGCCTCGACCAGGGCCGCGTCTTTGATCTCGCCCGTGGGTCCTACGACGCGACGGCGGAAAGGCTGAGCAAACCCATCGGGCAGCGTGCGCCACCAGCTGCGCAGGGCGTCCATCTCTGCAGGGGAGGGTGGGGCGTCGTCTGCCACGTCGAGCCCCGCCGCGCGACGTCGTGCCCAGAACTCATCCGCCTCCTCGGACAGCTCGTCGACCAGGTCGTCGAGATCGTCGAGCCAGCGCAGCTCGGCCAGCGCGACGAGCCCCGTCTCCAGCGGGTTCGAGAAGCACGTCACGCTCTCGAGCCTGGGGCAGCCCGCGAGCGGCGTGAGATCCGTGATCTGGTTCGTGTGGATGCGGACCTTCTCGAGCTCGCGCAGCGACGCGAGCGGTGCCAGGTCCTCGAGTTGGTTCTCACTCGCGTCGATCTCCCGCAAGTCGACGAGCGCCTCGATGCCAGCCAGCGTCGTGAGCCGATTCTTCTCGCAGGCGATGCGCACGAGGCGCGGCGCGTGCTCGATGCCCTCCAGCGTCTCGAGCGCGTTCTCGGCCACCTCGAGCGTCTCCAGCGCCTCGAGCCGCGGCAACGAGCGGAGCGAGCTCAGGCCGTTGCCGCCGAGGTTGAGGCTGCGCAGGCGGTCGAACGCACCGAGAAAGCTCAGGTCGGAGAGCTTCAGCGAGCGTAGGTCGAGCTCGTCTGCCCTGAGGATCTGTGCGAGCTCGTCGACGCTAGGCTGCTTCTTTTCGATGTTCGCCTTGAGCTTTCCGGCTCGCTGCACCCCACGCGGCAGAAGAGCCCAGGCGGCCTCGATGCGCTGATCGTCGTCGGCCGTGCGCGCGTGCGGCGCGGGAGAAAACCAACGCAGCGCGCGCGTGGCGATCGCGCCGTGCGGACCTTCCGCGAGAGCTCGCAGGTCGCCCATGACTGCCTCGAGTTTTGCGGGCTGCTCGGCGAACGCGCGTCGCAGGTCGTGCAAGACGAGCACGGCCTTCGCTTCATCGCCGAGCCGAACGTAGGCTCGTGCGAGGTGCCGCCGGGTGTGCTCCCAGACGTACTCGTCGAGCATGAAGGGCACGTAGCCGCGCAGATGCTCGCCGAGCTCGACCAGCGCGTCGAGCGCGCCCTGCTCGAAATGCAGCGCGAGCAAGCTGACGCCCGCGCGGTAGCCCTTGTGCTCGAGGCCCGCGCGAAAGGAGGCAGCGGCGCCCTCTGCGTCCCCGAGCCTCAGCTCTAGCTTGCCTAGCAGATCGTAGCCGCCCCCCACGTACCTGGCGAAGCTGTCGAAGCCGACGGGCGGATCTGCGGCGACCGGTGCGAGCGCGGCCGCGAGCTGCGCGATCACAGCGGCGTATTCGCTCGATGCTCCGCGCTCATGGATCGCGAGGGCGGCATCGTAGGCGGCCTGCAGTCGTTCCACGGGAGTCGGCTCGTCCGCGTCGAGCGTTGCGCCAAGAAAAGCGTCGAAGCTCTCGGCGTAGGGCAGAAGCCCCTCCTCGTAATCGAAGAAGTGAACCGGCAGCGCGGGCTGGGTGAGGTCTGCGACCATGAAGCGCGCGCCGTCCTCGATGTCTCCGAGCACGGCCACGACGCCCCAGCGCGGTGCTCCTGGGTTCAGCTCGGCGAACAGCCCCTGCGCCTCGCAGAGTGCGTCGATCTCGAGCCGGAGGGGCTGTGTCACGTCGCTCGCGAACCCGGGTAGTCGGCCCGCCTTCCTCCCCCGGTACTGTCGGTGCTCGTCCGTGGAGAAGAAGCGCTGCAAGCGCTGGGGCAGGGCCATCTCATACGCTTCTTGGAGCTCCACGCATGGGTCTTCACTGGGCATCCCCATACTATCGCGTGGGACTTTGCCCCTGCACAAGCCTCTGGCCCGGCTTTGTGCTCAGGGGCGATGGCGCCGCTCTCGCGATGGGCCCGCCGTGCTCAGCCCTTTTTCTTATCCTTACCCTTGTCTTTGCCCTTGCCCTTGTAGTCGTGCTTGTCGTCCTTGTGCTTCTTGCCGTGATCCTTGTGGTCGTGGTGGGCGTGGCGGTCGTGCTTCTTCTTGCCCTTGTCGGCCTTCTTGCCGTGCTTGTGCTTGTGCTCGTGGTCGTGGTGCTTGTGGCCCTTGCCGCGATGCTTCGGATCCTTGCACTCGGCTTCGTGCTCGGCGTCCCTGTCGGCTCTGGAGTCGTCGCGCTTTTCGGGCTTCTCGGGTTTCGCTGGCTTCTCGGGTTTCTCGGGCTTCTTGGGATCGTGGCTCACGACCCTTTCGCCGCCGCGGTCGTCATCGCGAACTCTCCTCGGCTCACGTGGCGCTCGCTCCCGCGGGGGATGGTAGTGCACGTACACCTGGGGCTGCTCGATCCGAACGATCACCGTCGGCACGACGCTCACGCGCACCCAGCCTCCTGTGTGGACACTCGAGCGGTACCAAGCGCCCTGGCGGAAGGCCCAGTAGTAGTCGGCGTGAAAGAACACCGGCTCCGGATAGTCTTCGATCACCCACAGATCGGGTTCCAGGGCCACGAGGCTCGGCGCCTCAGCCTCGGCTTCAGCGCTCGCCTCCCAGGAGGCCGACGAGTGCGTGTGGGCGATGCACCCCGAGCCGGCGAGCGCGAGAGCGAGAGCGGTGGTCGCGAGGAGATTCTTCTGGATAGCCATGGGGCCTTCCGGCTGCAGAAGGCATGCCACCAAGAGGTGCTCTCCCACACCGACGCCTTCGAAGACGAGGCTACGAGGTGCGGCCTCGCAGAGCCCAGGTTGCCCCTGCGGGGCGACGATCTGCGGCCAGCTTGGCAACGCGTGCGAAGCGGTCGACGCACTTTCGACGCTTTTGTGATCTCGCCCATGCGAAGCGGATTTCGCAGTGCGCCGCCTGAGCCCCTACACTGATCCGCGATGGCGCGCCGGCAACGCACGCAAGAAGACCTCACGCGGATGCGCGAGCAGCTGCTCGATGGCGCTGCGCGGGCGCTACAGGCGCAGGGGGTGCATCGCGCGACGATGGGCGACATCGCGCGGGCGTGCGGTTGCACCCCGCCCACGTTGTACGCGTATTTCGAGAGCAAGGACGCGATCCTCGAGGCCATCGTGCGAACCGTGGCCGAAGAGAGCGCCGCGTTGCTCAGGCTGCGCGTGCCCGAAGGCCTGACGCTGCCTCAACGGCTGGAGCTCGTCCTCGAGCCCACCTTGCTTTGGGGCGCGCGGCGCGCGGCGTTGATTCGCGTCGCTGGCACTGCGATCGCGAGCGGGGCCACGCCGAGCGCTTGGGTCGGCAAGGATCCGATGCCGCACTACGTCTCGCAGCTCGAGGCCTTGATGCAGGACGACGAGGCTCGAACCTGGCTCGGCGAGGTGCCCCCTGAAGAAGCGGCCTACATCCTGTGGGGCTTGATCTACGGCCAGGGGCTCTACGTGCTGCAAACGCAGCCTTCCGCGGACGCCGGTGAAACCCAGGCTCGCCGGATCGTGCGACGCTTTCTCGCCGCCTTGGCCGCCGACACGCGGCACGACTTGATTGGCGAGTAAGAACCATTTGACCGGGCGTGAAGAAGAACCCGACGGCCCCCTCGTGGCCTTGCTCGGGGCCGACTTCACCGATACGTGTTCGGGGCGCCTGCGCGGGGCGGGCGCGCAAGCTTCCCGGGACGTTTCACGATGCGCGTCAAGAACTACGAAGAGGTGAGCAGCTACACCCTCGACGACGATGTGCTCCAGCAGCTGCTGCACGAGCAAAACGAGCTCACGTTCATCTGGGGCACCCAAGACGGCTGGCCGGTTGGCGTGCACATGAGCTACGTCTTTCGCGACGGAAGCTTCTGGGTCACCTCCACCACGCAGCGGCCGCGCATGCGCGCCATTGCTCGCGACCCGCGGGTGTCGGTGGCAGTGTCTGGTGCGGGCACCTCGCTCGGCCCTGCGCGCACCGCGACGGCCAAGGGTCGTGTCCGCATCCACGACGACGCAGCCACCAAGGCCTGGTTCTATCCCGAGGTCGCGCGACGCATCATCCCGGGTGCGCCTCCGGTCGCGCGCGCGTTCGCCGATCTACTCGACTCCGAGCGACGCGTCGTGATCGAGGTCGTGCCCGAAAAGTGGATCACCTACGACGCTTCGAAGTTGATGGCCGTCACGGCGCCAGCGATGGCCGAGCGGATGATGCCTGCGAGCTGGGCGAGCGCCATCGAGCGACTTGGCGGCGATCCTGTCAAGGTGGCCCACGGCTTCGTTCATGCGCTCGGCATGGACGACCCGAAGGGTGCCCGGGGGCCACTCCAGCGCCTCAAGGCCGCGATGAAACGCCGCACCGCGCGGTCCAGCGCTGCGGAGCGCTAGCATGGCCGAGCCGAAATCCGCCGCTTCCACACGACCACACCGCGCGGGTTGGTTCGGACCGCGCCTAGAGCTGCGCGGCAGTACCGCCGTCGTCACTGGCGCCGGTCGCGGCATCGGACGCGCAACCGCGCTCGCGCTCGCACAACGCGGCGCAAACGTCGTGCTGGTCGACCGAGATCGAAGCAGCGTGGAGAGCGCTCGGGACAGCGTGATCGAGCGTGGCGGGGCGGCCCTCGCGATCGACGCCGATGTCACCGATCGCGCGCGTTGGCCCGAGCTCCTCGAGCAGACGCTCGCTCACTTTGGCGATGCGCACGTCTTGATCAACAACGCCGGCGTGCTGCGGGTCGGGCCCGCGCTCGAGGCGAGTGATCAGGCATGGGAAGAGGTCATCGCGGTGAACCTGTGGGGCGTCATCCACGGCTGCCGCACCTTCGGCGCGCACTTCAAACAGCAGGGCATCGGACACATCGTCAACGTTGCCTCCGCAGCGGGCTTGAGCGGCTTGCCCTACTCCGCGTCCTACGCCACTTCCAAATTCGGGGTGGTCGGCCTCTCGGAGTCCCTGCGCTGGGAGCTTTCGGACTTCGGCGTGGGTGTGACCGTCGTGTGCCCGGGTGTGGTGCGAACGGGCATCGCCGAGGGCTCGGGCGGCCCGCGTACGGCCGAGCTGGTGCAGCGCTTTGGTTTGCCCGCGGAGCCGCTCGCACGACGCATCGTGCGCGCCATCGAGCGCGATCAGGCGCGGGTGATCTACGGGCTCGAGCCGCGGCTGTGGGCTGGGCTGCGCTGGCTCAGCTCGGGACTCCACGACCGAGCGGGCAAGGCGCTGTCACGTTTGCGCGCCCGAAAGCAGCTCTTCTAAGGAACGTTTGCAGCCCCGAGCACGGCCCGGAGGCCCGGGAAAGGCGCGCCGCGCGTGCTATGGTCCCCCCGCCATGACGCGCAAAGCCATCGTCGAGCGCAAGACGAGCGAGACCCAGATTCGTGTCGAGCTCGATCTCGATGGGGCCGGGCAGCACCGCATCGTCACACCGCTGCCCTTCCTCAGCCACATGCTCGAGCAGCTCGCGCGCCACGGGTTGTTCGACCTCGTGATCGAAGCCCAGGGCGACGTGCACATCGACGGCCATCACACGACCGAAGACCTCGGCATCACGATCGGCAAGGCGTTCGCAGAGGCCCTCGGCAACAAGAGCGGCATCCGGCGCTATGGTGCAGCCACGCTCCCGATGGACGAGGCCCTGGTCACCTGCGCGGTCGACCTGTCCGGGCGGCCCTTCTTCGTGTGGCGCGTGCCCATGCCGAAGGCCAAGGTGGGCGACTTCGACGTCGAGCTTTCTGAGGTGTTCTTCGAGGGCTTCGTGCGCGGGGCCCAGTGCAATCTGCACATGCACCTCACCGCCGGCGAAAATCTGCACCACATCATCGAGATCTCGTTCAAGGCGTTCTCGCGCGCCCTGCGTGAGGCCACCGAGCGCGATCCACGCGCGACGGGCATTCCATCGACGAAGGGCACCCTTTCCGAATGAGCTCCGAATGAGCAACGAAGTCGTCATCGCCGACCTGGGCCTCGGCAATCTGCACAGCGTGGCACGGGCGCTCGAGCGCGCCGGGGGCCGTGCGAGCATCGTCTCCGATCCCGAAGCGCTGAAGCGAGCACCGCGTGTCGTCGTGCCCGGGCAAGGAGCTTTTCGCGACTGCGCCGCGGCTCTGCAACGTGGCTTCGCCGAAGCGCTGCGCGAGCTTCTCGCGCGCGGCACGCCCTACCTCGGCCTGTGTTTGGGCATGCAGCTGCTGTTCGAGCAGAGCGAAGAGGCCCCTTCGGAGCCGGGCCTCGGCTACTTCGCTGGCGAAGTGGTGCGCTTTCGATCCGACATGCGCGACCCCGACACCCACGAGCGGCTCAAGGTGCCGCACATGGGCTGGAACGAAGTCGAGGGACGCCACGCCTTGCTCGCGCCCCGGGCCTACTTCTACTTCGTCCACTCGTTCTACTGCGTGCCTCGTGACGCCTCCCTGGTCGTCGGCACCGCGCGCTACGGCATTCCGTTCTGTGCGGCCGTGGCCAAGGACAACGTCTTCGCCTGCCAGTTCCATCCGGAAAAGAGCCAGGAAGAGGGCCACCTGTTGTTGACACGCTTCTTGGGAGAGACGTGATGGAGCTGATTCCGGCGATCGATCTGCTCGACGGCAAAGTCGTGCGCCTGCACAAGGGCGACTACGCGCAGGTGACGGTGTATTCGAACGATCCAGCGGGCCAGGCGCGTGCATTCCAGGAGGCGGGGGCCGCGCGCCTGCACGTGGTCGATCTCGATGGTGCGCGCGATGGCAGGCCGGGCAACCTCGCCGTGATCGAGTCGATCCTCGGCGCTGCGGCGGGGCTGAGCGTGCAAGTCGGTGGCGGCATTCGCTCGCGCGAGTCGGCCGAGCACTGGTTTCAGAGTGGTGCGTCTCGCGTCGTGCTCGGTACGGCGGCGATCAAAGCTCCAGAGCTTCTGCAGCGTCTGTGCGCAGATTACCCCGATGGGGTGGTGGTGGCGCTCGACGCGAAGGCGGGCATGATCGCCGTCGAGGGCTGGCTCGAAGCCACCGACCGTCCCGTCACGGAAGTGGCCGAGCTCGTCGATGGCTGGGGCGCCTCGGCCATCTTGTTCACCGACATCGAACGCGACGGCACCCGCGAGGGGCCGGCGGTCGAGGCCACGGCCGCATTGCAGAAGCGCGTCAAGGCCACAGTGATAGCGTCCGGAGGCATCGGCGCGCTCTCGCATCTCACCGCGCTCCGCGACGCTGCCGTGCGCTCGTGCGTGTGCGGGCGTGCGCTCTACAGCGGCGCGTTCACGCTGGCCCAGGCGTTCGACACCTGTGCGGGGAGAGGCTGATGCTCACGAAGCGCATCATCCCGTGCCTCGACGTCAAGGCCGGGCGCGTCGTCAAGGGCGTGAACTTCGTCGGCTTGCGCGATGCCGGCGATCCCGTCGAGTGCGCGATTCGCTACGATGGCATGGGGGCCGACGAGATCACCTTCCTCGACATCACGGCGTCGAGCGATCAGCGCCGCATCCTGCTCGACGTGGTCGAGCGCACCGCGGAGAACATCGCCGTGCCGCTGACCGTCGGCGGTGGCGTGCGTAACCGTGACGACGTGCGTGACCTCTTGATGGCGGGCGCCGATAAGGTGTCGATCAACACCGCCGCGGTGCGCAATCCAGACTTCGTCGCCGACGTGGCGGCAGCCTACGGCGCGCAAGCGATCGTGATCGCCGTCGATGCCAAGCGCGTGAGCCGGCCCGACGAGGCCCCACGCTGGGAAGTGTTCACCCACGGCGGGCGCACCCCTGAAGGTCTCGACGTGCTCGACTGGGCCGCGCGCATCGAACACCTCGGTGCAGGCGAGATTCTGCTCACCAGCATGGACCGCGATG
>CAYNOM010000222.1:0-8821 GCA_964398415.1 uncultured Polyangiales bacterium
TCTTCCAGCTCGAAGGCCGCGGCCTCGAGATCGCCGATCTCCCGGGAGAGGTTGGCGAGCTTCAGGCGCAGGTCGGCGAAGGTTGGGCACAAGAGCACGGCCTTGCGCAGCTCGTGCATCGCTTCGTTCGGCAGCCCCGCATCCGCGTAGGCCTGGGCCACGTCCGCGTGCATGTTGGCGATCTTGCCCTTCACGTAGGGCGTGACGCCCCCGGCCGCCTTGGCACCCTGGGCCAGGGCACTGCGATAGATGCGCTTGGCGTCCTCGTAGCGCCCGAGGTCGTTGTAGGTGACGGCCAGGTTGAGCGCGGCCTCGGTGTAGGCGGGATTGATCGAGAGGGCCTCTTCGAACGCGGCCTGGGCCTCTTCGAAGTGGCCACGACCGTGATGGATGACGCCCATCATGTTGAACACGTCGGCGACCGACACGTTGCGCTCGAGCACTTGGCGAAAGTAGTGCTCCGCCTTGTCGAGCTCTGCGCGCACGTAGTGCTCACGGCCCAACGTCAAGAGCTGCTTGGTCCGATCGTCCATGATTTCCAGGGTAAACCGCGGGGTGACGGGCCTGCAACAAGCCCGCTTTGCCGCAAGCAAAGCTGCAGTGTGGCGGTCGCTGCTCAGCCGCCCGTCGCGGCGAGAAAGCGCTCGGCTTGTACGGCGCTGCCCGACTCCGGAAAGCGCGTCAGCACCTCGCGGAACGACCGGTGCGCGGCGTCGCGATCCTTAAGCAAGAGCTGCGTGCGGCCCATCAACAGGAGCGCCTGGGGCTCGAAGCCGCTTCCGTCGTACTTGCTGAGCATCGTCTCGATGCGCTGGATGGCGGCGTCGGGATGATCGCGCTTGAGATAGAACTCGGCGACGTAGAGCTCGTGCTGGGCCAACAGCTCGAGCACCTGCTTCTCCATCTTGGCCGCCTGGTCGGCACGCTCGTCGTAGGGGAAGTCGAGCAGAAAGCGCCTGAGGTCTTGGAGCGCATCGCGGGCGGCGCGCATGTCGCGCTCGAAGGCGGGCGGCGACAGCAGCCACTCCTCGGGGATCTGCAGAAACTGGGCCTCGGCGGCCTTGAAGCGTGCGTAGGGCACGTCGATGTGGGACGCACGCACGCGGGCGAAGCGCTGGTAGATGTCGATGGCTTCGGCGTGCTTGCCCTCCTTGGACAGGCAGTCGGCCTCGCGCAGCTCAGCCAGCGCCGCGTAGCGCGTGTAGGGGTAATTGGCGCGGATGTCGCGGAACAGGGGCTCGGCGGTGAGACAGTCGTCGTCCTCGAAGGACTCCATCGCGTTCTCGTAGGCCAGCCTCGCGTCGTCCGTGTAGGACCCCGTCTTCTGGGTGGACGCGCAGGCGCATAGCCAAAGACCCAATAACGTCGGCACAATACGGCGCACGGCCCGACGCTAGCACGGGCGCGCTCGGTGGGCTCGGCCACAGGCTATGGCCGGCGTGAAGATGTGGACGCGGCCGTGCGTCCCCTTGCCCAGGGCCGACCGGGTGGGTAGCCCCAGGTTTGGAGGAGCCGCGTGAGCAACAGGAGCAGCAGGAAGACAGGGTGGCTGGCCGCCGCGATGTTGGCCGTGTCGACGCCGAGCGCGTGGGCCGTCGCGCAAGTGGGGGACATCCCGCAGCACAAGCAAGCCGTGAAGCAAGCACCGCGCGATGCCTCTGCCCACGCGGCCCTCGGCATGACCTACCTGCGCGCTGGGCGTTACGCAGAGGCCAAGCGCTCGCTCGAGACGGCGAAAAAACTCGAAAAAGATGCGCCCGCCGCCGCCGTGCGCGTGGCGGAGGTGGCCATCGCCCAGGGCGACTACAAGGCGGCGCGCAACCAGTGCAGGAAGCTGTGGCCGAAGCAGGGCACGCCCCCCGCCATCGCCCACGTGTGCATGGCGAAGGCGTTTCTGGCGTGGAACCGCAGCTCACGCGCCTTCGAGGAGCTCGAGGCCGCCCTCGCGATCGAGCCCACGTCGTCGCAAGCGCAGCTCGTGCTGGGCCACGCGCACCGGCTACGCGGCCAGGTGTCCGAGGCCGAGGTGGCTTACGGGAAGGCCAAAGAAGATCGGTCGCTCGTCGCGGACGCGGAGCTTGGCCTAGGTCGGCTGTACGCGGCGGCGGGTCGCCCGGAGGAGGCGCGCGCCGCGCTCGCGCGTGCGTACGAGCTTGCACCCAGCTGGCCCGAGGTGCAGCTCGAGCTCGGCCTCGTCTCGGGTCAAGACGAGCAAGCCGAACGCCTGCTCGCTTCCGCCCTCGCGGGCCGTCCCGGTTGGGCCGAGGCGGCCCGGGCGCTCGGGGATGTGCGACGGGCGCGCGGTGAGCTCGCGGGCGCCGAGAGCGCCTATCGGGAGGCGCTTCGGGCCGACCCGCTCCTCGCGCCTGCGCACGCGGGGCTCGGCTTCGTGTTGCTCGCTTCGCGGCGCATCGAGGAGGCCGAGGCCAGCCTGCGAAAGAGCCTCGAGCTCGTGGCGAGCAACGGTCCGGCCGCGCTCGGCCTCGCGGAGGTGCTGCTTCAAAAAGGATTGATCGAAGAGGCCGTGGAGCAGTTTCGGCACGCGGCCGACTTGGACCCCCGTGATCCGACGGGCCTCGTGCGCGCCGCCGAGGTGCTGCTGGCCGAAGGGCGCAGCGTGATGGCCGCCGCGTTTCTCGATCGCGCCCTCGAGGCCCACCCCGAGCTCGCGCCCGCGCTCGAGCTCTACGGAGACATCATGCGTGCGCGCGGCGACAAGCCCAGTGCCAAGCGCTACTACGAGCGTGCGCTGAAAGGGCGCGGTGCCATCGATCGCGCACGCATCGAGAAGGCATTGAGCGATCTCTAGCGCTCAGCCCGATACCACCCGCTCGACGAGGCTGAGGTCGGTTTCACGCAGGGCGCCCGTGCGCGCGCAGCGCACTTTGCCAGCCGGATCGACGAAGAAGTGGACAGGCAGGGTCGCCCCCGCGTCGAGGCCGACGCTCTCCAGCCACGCCTGCAGCGCGCTGAAGTCCTTGAGCCTCACCGAGTCTTTCAGCTCCGGGTGTGAAGCTTTGAAACCGTCAGCGGCCTCGGCGCTCGAATCGACCGAGATGTACACGACGTCGAGCGTGTGTCCGCGCTTTGCGAGCTGCTCCTGAAAGCGCGTGATCAGCGGCAGCTCCTCGGCGCAGGGCGCACACCACGAGGCCCACAGGTTCACCCAGCGCCAGTGCCCGGTCGCCTTGGGCGGATCGGTGTCGAGCGTCGGGTAGCTGAAGCCCTTGGCTTTGTCCGCTGCGCTCAGGACATCGCAGAACTCGGAGGCGTCAGTCTTCTCCTTGGGTGCCGCCACGGCCACGACGCGCGAATTCGGCTGTGGGGCGCTCTTCGCCCCCGCGTCTTCTCCGCATCCCAAGGCAAGCGACGACAAGAGGAGAGCGGTCAGAGTCGGCAGTCGATCCATGCGAGAAACGCGCTCCGGTTGAGGTCTTCGGGCTGACACTGCTCTGTGCTGCCACTGCGCGACCACTGGCAGAAGGTAGGATCGAGCTGCGCGTACTCCTCGCCCAGCGACAAGAGCCCTACCTGCTTTTCGAGGTCGGGATCTTGGAACGTGCGCGCCAGGTGATCGAGCACCGCGCCCGCACGCTGCTGCGACAGCTCCCGGTTCTTGGTGGTCGAGCCATCTTGCGAGGCGCGCGCGACCACGAAGAAGTAACTCGCGCCAGCGCGGTCGGCGAACACGCGATCGACGAGGGCGATGTCTTCGGGATCGAGCGTCGATGAGTTGAGATCGAACTGCACGATGCCACCTCGCTCGCGCATGGGCATGAACAGCGCGTTGAAGTCGTCCCCGTTCATGGTGGCGACGCTCTTCGCTTGCAGGGGCTCACAGCCACGGCCGCCCGAGGCTCCGATCAAACCGCAGCTCGCGAGCACGCGGCGCAGGATCTGCTTCAGCTCGGGCGTGCAGTAGGAGACGTTGGCTTCCTGTGCGACGGCGACCGCAGGAGGATTTGCGCTTTCTTGGCGCTGCGTCTCCTCGAGCCGTGCGCCGGCGCTGCCGATCCAGGTGACGACGAGCAGGCTCGGCAACGCGAGCAGCAGGACGCCGATGATGAGGGTGAGATAGCGACTCATGGCGTGCTCTCAGTTGGCCTTCGCGCGTTCGACGAGGCGCGTCAGCATGTAATCGAGGCCCAGGTCGGTGTCGGCATCGCACAAGCGCGTGCCGTTGACGTAGAGCTGCGGGGTCAGCACGGGCAGCTGTCGGTCTACCGCCCAGCGCAGCGAACGATTGAGGCGGGCCTTGCTCTTGCTCGAGCCGATGCACCCCTTGAGGTCGGGAAAGCGTGCGAGGGCCATCTTGGCGGCGCTCCCGGCGCTTGCGCGCTCGGCCGCCACGATGCTCTCTTGCTCGGCAAAGGCCCACTCGAGCACGGCCTCTGCATTGTTGCCGGCACACAACATGGCCTCGCTGATCGCGCAGGCTCCGGGGTGCACGGCGTTGTCGACCATCCAGTTGCAGCTGTTGTCGAGCGGAAAGAGCAGAGCCCTGCGCTTCGACTCATCGTGGATCGACAGACCTGCGAAGCGGCGCTCGAAGGCACGGCAGGCCGGGCACAGCGGGTCGACGACCTCGACGATGTCGACCGCACCGGTCTGCGGCCCTAGGGGAATCAATACGCCCTTCGAGTCCTTGTTCACTTCGAGCGTGCCGCAGCCCTCTGCGTACTTGTCGAAGTCGGGCGTCGCCGACGCGTAGGCGACCACCGATACGAAGACGAACGCGCAGCCGATTCCGAAGGCGATGGCGAGCGCTCCCTGAGACATCGGAGCCGCGACCTCTTGTCCCTCCGGGACGGGTGCCTTCGGCTTCTTGGCCTCGAGCCACAGCGCGATCGCGGCGATCAGCAGCACCGCGCTCGACGCGTAGATGCCGACGCACAACCGGCACACGGCGCCGAGCTCGGAGAAGGAGATGATGCCCATCACGAGCGACGTGAGCGCAGGCAGGCTTGCCGCGAGGGCGAAAAAGCCGGTGGCCTTCGGGTCGCTCTTACGGTCGTGAAGCCACAGGGTGGCGCCCCAAAACGCGAGAAACGCGAACACGGCCATGGCGGGCAGAGACACAGGGATGCCGCCCCAGATCGAGTCACGAAACACCGACGAGTAAGGGCTCATCAGTGTGACGTGGCAGCCACTCGTGCCTGTAGCATCGGGGGTGCCCATGCCTGGTAGAAACGAGCAGTGTAGCCCGTGCACCTGGCGATCGAGATGTGCCACGAAGTCGTAAGTCGACGTGGCGGCGAACGTGAAGCCTGCTGCGCATGCGAGCAGGGCGACGATCAGGAGAAAAACAGGAGCCATCGACGTACGTCCTCCGACGTGGGCCGAATGATGGACTTGGCGTCTGTTGCGTCAAGTTTCCTCGGCACGGACAGGGGCAGCTCAGGGCTTGAACAGAAGTGCAATACAGCTCACGACGATCGTGGCGAATACCACTTTATGTATGGCGGTCTGACCGCGCTTCACGGCGAAGCGTACACCAAGCTCCGCGCCGATGACGTTGCCGAGTGCGAGGACTAGTCCGGCCGCGGCATCCAGGCGCTTCTGGGCCGCGAAGATCAGCACCACGATCACGGTGTAAAGAAAGATCACCGCCACCTTCAGGGCGTTGCCGCGCACGAGGTCGATGCGCAGCATGCCGCCGAAGACGGCGAGCAGGATGAAGCCCACTCCTGCCTGAAGAAAGCCGCCGTAAAAGCCCGCGAGGAGTAAGACGAGCCAGGCGAGGGGTTTGTCCGACGGCCTGATGGGCACGGAGTCAGGCGCTGGCGCGAGGGTGCTCGGCGAGAGAAACATCGTGCCCGCCATCAGCACGAAGGTGCCGATCAGCAGCGGGCGAAAGATCGCGTTGGGGATCAGCGTGGCAGCGTAGGCGCCCAGCACCGCACCGATCACGGTGGGCACGGCGATCGACCACAGCTTGTCGGTTTCGAGCCGTCGCGCCCTACGAAAGCCGATGACTCCCGTCGCGCCCTGGGCAAGGATGGCGATTCGGCTCGTGCCGTTGGCGACGTCGGCGGGCAGCCCGAGCCACATCAGGGCCGGCACCGTGAGCATCGAGCCACCGCCGGCGAGGGTGTTGATCCAGCCAGCAACGATACCGGCCGCGATGAGCAACGCGAGCCCGAGCGGGTCGAAGCTCATGCGCCCTGCTCAGACCCCGGCAGCGCGCCGACGAAACGCACAGGTAGCCCACGCGGCGTGCCGACGAGCTGCCCATCGCGCATCACCACCTCGCCGCGCACGATCGTCATCATGGGCCAGCCCTTGGCCTGCATGCCGTCGAAGGGTGTCCAGCCGGCGCGGCTCTGAATCCAGCCGTTCTCGATGGTGCGCGTGGCGGACAGATCGACGAGGGTAAGGTCGGCGTCGTAGCCGAGGGCGATGCGACCCTTGCCGGCCACGTCGTAGACGCGCGCCGGGCCTGCGCTCGTCAGGTCGACGAAGCGCTCGAGGGACAGCCGTCCCGCGTTGACGTGAGTGAGCATGACGGGCACGAGTGTCTGCACGCCGGTCATGCCCGAAGGGCTCTGCGGATAGGGGCGCGCCTTTTCCTCGTGCGTGTGAGGGGCGTGATCGGAACCCACCACGTCGACGAGGCCCTGCTCGAGCGCGCGCCACAGGGCCGCTCGATGGCTCTCGCCACGGACGGGAGGGTTCATCTGTGCGTAGGTGCCGAGGCGCTCGTAGCAATCGGGCGCGCTCAGCGTCAGATGCTGCGGCGTGACCTCCACCGTGGCGACGTCGCGGTGTGCGGCGAGCAAGGGCAGCTCGTCCGCGGTGGTGACATGCAGCACGTGGATGGCGCGTCCGAGCTCGCGCGCGAGCTTCAGCACTCCCTCGGTCGCCATGCGTGCAGCGTCTGCGTCGCGCCACTCGGGATGGAGGCGCACGTGCGCGTCCGGGCCCGACACGAGGTGAAAGCGCTGCACCAGCCGCGCCTCGTGCTCCGCATGCACGGCGATGCGGCGACGGCCGTGGCAGAGCACCTTGCGCAGCACCGTGGGATCGTCGACGAGCAGGCTGCCCGTCGAGCTGCCGAGGAACACCTTTACACCCGCGCAGCCCGGGATACGCTCGAGGACGTCGAGCGCGTCTGCATTCTCTGCTGCGGCACCGACGAAGAACGCGTGGTCGACCCAGGTTCGCCCGCGGGCCCGCGCCAGCTTGTCGAGCAGCGCTTCGCGTGTCGCCGTGGCGGGTTTGGTGTTCGGCATCTCGAAGACCGTCGTCACGCCGCCCAGGGCTGCAGAGCGCGTGCCGCTCTCGAGGTCTTCCTTGTGCTCGAGGCCGGGCTCGCGAAAGTGCACTTGGGAGTCGATCACGCCTGGCAAGACGTACAGGTTTCGCGCGTCGAGCCGCTCGGCCGTGGGGGCGCTGCGGAGATCGCCGAGGGCGGCGATGCGCCCGTCTCTAATACCAATGTCGGTCTGAAGGCGCCCGGCAGGGGTCACGCACGTGCCTGCAGCGATCACGCGATCGAAGGTTTCACGGGTCACGCCGCGGCATATACCGCGCGCTCCCCATCGGCACCACGCCCGTGCTATCGCAGGAGCCATGGCAGAGCTGCACGCGATCCCCTACTCCCCATGGTCGGAAAAGGCGCGCTGGGCGCTCGACGTGCGCGGCATCGCGTACGACGTTCGCGTCTACCAGCCGATCCTCGGTGAGCCGGCCTTGAGGCTCTTGCTCAAGCGACCCTTCGGCCGCGTCAGTGTGCCCGTGTTTCGCGACGACGGGCTCGTGATCGCCGACTCATTCGAGATCGCGCGCTACGCGGCCGAGCGTGGCAGCGGACCCAACCTGTTCCCCGAGGGACGCTTCGGCGAGGTGCGCGACTGGGACATGGCGAGCGAGCGCGGCCTCAGTGCGGGGCGAGCGCTCTCATTGACGCGCATGCTCGAAGACGAGGAAGCTTTGCGCGAGCAAGTGCCGCGTGCCCTGCGCGTGCTCGGCCCAGTGGCGCTCGCCACCGCCAAGGCGGGCATCCTGCGCACGCTGGCAAAGTATGGGGCCGCCCAGCAGGGCCTCGAGCAGCACCGCGCGGCGCTCACGCGGGTGCTCACGAGCTTGCGCGAGGCCTTGAGCCGTGGCGCTGGCCCGTTCGCCTCGCGCACCTTGCTCGGGAGCTTCAGCTACGCCGACATCGCGATGAGCCAGGTGCTCGCGTATGTCGAGCCCGTCGAAGCCGAGAGCTTTCGCATCGGACGTGCGAGTCGCCGCTGTTACGGCGACCCCGCGCTGAAGGCGGAGCACGTCGATCTACTCGCCTGGCGCGACGCGCTCTACGCGCAGCACCGCGTCACCTGAGCGACACGGAGGCGTGATAGAGAGCGCCATGCGCTTCGCTCCAATGTTGCTCGTGTCGTCGCTCTTCGGCCTCGGCTGTGTTCACCCCACAGCGCCCGAGGTCCCCGTCGCTCGCGCTGAGCCCGCGAAGCCGCGGCTCGTCGTCATGATCACGGTCGACCAGCTGCGCGCCGATCTGCCGGTGCGCCTTCTCGAGCGCTTTCCCGAGGGCGGCTTTCGGCGCTTCTTCGAGGAGGGCGTGGTGTTCGACGAAGCGCACTACGCGCACGCCATCACCGAGACCGCCGTCGGACATGCGACGCTGTTCACGGGCGCCCTGCCACGCGAGCACGGAATCGTCGGCAATGCCTGGTTCGATCCGGGGCGCGGAGCGCAGCGCGCAGCCGTCGACGACCCGGACGCACCCCTCGTGGACGCAGAAGGGCCGGGCCGCTCGCCGCGGGCGTTGCTCGTCGAGACCGTGGGCGACAGGCTGCTCGACGAGACTTCGGGGAAG
>CAYNOM010000223.1:0-8768 GCA_964398415.1 uncultured Polyangiales bacterium
CCCGGCCCCATTGAAGCCGCACCCACGTTGAGCCGCCGCGCCTCATGACGGCGGCCAGAGTGCGAAGTGATGGGCCCGTGGTCTCCGCGGACCACGAGCAAGCATAGGCCATCACGGCGCTTCCGATGCAAGGTTGAAGCCGCGGGTACCAGGGCCGATCCTTTCGTCAAGACCAGCACTGTTCACAGGGGTCTGTCAGTGGCTGTGACCTCTGCCGGGTACTCTGCGCGGGCCGGGGGCGCGGTGCTGCAGGTGAGCAAGGGCAGTCCGTTGCCAGGCCTGACTCTCGCGATCAGTGGTTGCGCGCCGAGTGGCGACTGCAACCCCGTCAGCGTTCCGTCCGACCGGGGTATCCTCGGCTCGCGCGTCCTCATTCAGGATCTTCACTCAGGAAGTGTGGAACGTCTGGGGAATGTCGCCAGCGTCCTCTGGGAGTCTGAGCCGGCGTGGTCGAGCGACGGGTTGATTGGGTTCCGAACAGACTCCTTCCCTGGTAGCGCGAGACTTGGTTTGCGCTCGTTTCCGCAGCCATACGGCCAAAAAGACCGCTACGGGAGTGATGGCGACCTGCCGGCTTCCTTGTTCGGCGCCGCCACGGCGCCCTGGCAGCAAGCGGATGGCACGTTGGTCGCGTCGACGGTGTCGTTCGGTCCGCCCAAGCATGTTGCTTGGCTCGATGGGGACGTGCTGCGCCTACACGTGCTCGGCAGCGCCACCCAGCTCAGGAGCGCCAGCACCACCCCCAACACACAGTACACCGCAGCATGGACTTCTTCGGTCACGCTGCCAGCGGGCGCGAAGCACCTCGACTGGTCGCGCGACGGAACCCGCCTCGCGTTCTCGGCAGGGACGCCCGGCGCAGAGCGCATCTGGGTGCTGCCGCTGACGCCCAGTGGTGCCGGCTACCTTGTGGGTACGCCCTATCGACTTACTCAGGACGATACTGCGCGTGCAGAGGTGCGTCCTACCTGGTCTCCAGATGGCCTGCGCCTCGCATTCTCGGCAGGGGGCGACCTGCGTGTGGTCGATGCGAACGGGGACAACGAGGCTGTGCTGAGCGCAGGCACGCCCGATGAGCCTCGGACGCACCCCTCGTGGTCCGCAGATGGCCGCTTCGTCGTCTATCAGCGAGGCACTCGAGATCCAGGCGTCTTCGTGCTCGATGTCGAGTCAGGGGCTGAGTGTCTGCTCATCCGCGGTCAGCATCCTGATGTTCGGCGGGACCCGCAGCCGACTGCACCTCCGGGCGTTGCCGCGCCTCTCGCCGTGGCAGACCGCGCGACGACGGGCCATGCCACGGCCGTGACCCTGAATGTGCTTGCGAACGACAGCGATCCTGGCGGCGAGGCGCTCGGCGTCGAGCTTGCGGTACCCCCGGGGCAGGGCCGCGCCTCGTGCTCGGCGGATGGCACGTGCACGTACTGGCCTGGCCGCGGCTTCGTCGGGACGGACGCCTTTCAGTACCGCGTTCGCAACACCTCGGGCGCATCGAGCCTCGGCGACGTGTCGATAGCGGTTCTTGGCAGCTCGCCTCACCTGCAGATTCTCGAGCCAGGCCAAGGCACCGGCATTCTGGCGACCGCGGGGACTACCGTGCGCGGACGCGTATCCTTGGACTACCTATCGCAGCGCTCGAACGTGCTGTTCATGGTGGATCTGGCGACCGATGCCAGCTGGGTGCAGCACTTTGGTTCCTTGCCACTCAAGCCGGCGCCCTGGCCGGCACGCCCCCTGCCGCCGGCAGCGGACCTCTGCGCCGACACGTCCTACGAGCTCAACATCGTCGACTGCTATGTGAAGAAGCTGGCCCAGGATGTGGCCAACGACTCTCGCATTCATGTTGGCGCCATGGCATTTGGCATCGACAGCGACTACGGCTGGGACGGACCATTCTACTTTCCGAATACCGGCATCTTCGATCTCGAGCCGAGCGAGGGGCTGCAAGCCTTCACCAGTCCGAGCTCGGTCGATTGGAACACCAATGGGCTTCCAGACCTGGAAGAGTTTGTGCGTGCTGTGCATACGACGGCCGCGGCCGACGCGTGCGCCCACGCGGTTGGGTCGTGCTGGACGAAGCAGCCTCAGCGAACGGGTATCGGCTACAGCAGCTTCTTCTTCCCGCAGTATAGGTTCAGTCGAGGCCCACATACCTACGACTACGCGCTCAGCAGGATGAACGATGCGTTCAGCGAACGCGAAGGCTCCGAGCGAAATGTCGCCTACCTGTTTTCGTCTTACGTCACGGGTAATCGCTGGCGGATGCCCGAGGTGAGCACGAGCGCGGGCTCGCCGCTTACAGAGGCCGTGCGAGCAGGCACCGTGATTCATGCGTTTGCGCTGCCTGGCCCTTCGGGCAGCGGGGCGACTCCTCCTCTGGACATCGTCTGGGACATCTACAACGGCTCATCGATGGGCCAGGAGCAGTCCGCGATCGACGCCAATCTTGCGGCATTCGCCGAGCAGATCGTCGCAAGCGGGCTCGACTTCCACGTCTACCTCCACCACCAGCGCAATCGCTTCGTCGGCACCGCCCTGGAGGGGGATCCACGGGTGACTCTGATCACGAGCACCTCTGAGAGTGCGGCGACGCGCCCTGGTGCGGTGGTACGCAGGGTGCGGGTCTCTGACGACTACACGCGTACATACTCCAGCCGGTCGTCCCCCTACCACTTCACGATCGGAGCCCCCGGGCTCGACCCCGATGCGATAAACATCGACCCGCGCGATGCACGCATCCCACGAGTGGGTGACAGCTGGTTGACGTGCCCTGGCGCCGTGCGTCCCACACCGTTCCAGCTGGACACCAAGACGTTCCTGTCGATCTGCGATCCCAGCTGGCAGCCAATCATGGAGCAGCTCCTCGCAACGCCACCGATCACTCGAGGGGTTTGTGACGATCCGCAGAACCCTGTACGCCAGATCGTCGACGCGACGGGTGGTAAGTGCCGCGAGCTACGCTGGGATCGGCAGCAACTGGCTGTCGATCTGCCCGAGGTACCTGCCTTTGATTCAGCATCCCCGGATTCCGGTGTCGAGCTCGTCGAAGTCACGACAGAGGACGGGGCACGGGTGTTGGCGGATGTGGGGCCGGATGGGTCGTTTACAGCCGTCTTGCCTTCAGTGCCGGACGGTCCGAACACCATTACGGCCCGCGTGGTGACGAAGGGTGGCCTCGAAGCCGAGGCCACCCGTGAAATCGTGGGCCTTGGTGCCTACAACTCCGCCCCGCAGTTGAGCTCAGACCTGGCGTTCTTGCCTTGGCCCAGCGCGGGCGCGCCGTTCGGTCAAGTGCAGATCGATCCGTTGGCAAACGACAGCGACGTCGATGGCGACATATTCGTGATCGACTCCCATTCTCAGCCGCAACAGGGGACCGTTACCTGCGACGCTTGGCAGTGCGTGTTTGCGTTCGACGGCGTGCTCAGCGCGGACGTGTCGTTCACTTACACCGTCGACGACGGTCGGAGCGGGCGTTCGTCGTCGAGCGTTACTCTTCGCATGGACGAGAATCGTCCACCCATTGCGCGGCGCGCCGACCTTGATGCATACGCTGGCGAGCCGAATACGCTCGACCTGAACACGTTCGCGCGCGACCCGAACGGCACCCCTCTGGTGTTCACCTTGGTGGGCGCGCCCAGTCGAGGCTCCCTCGTGTGCGATGCGAGCGGCATCTGCACGTACATGACGAATGAGTCGAGCACGACCGGGTACGATGTCGTCCTCTTCGAAGCCAGCGACGGGCGGTACACGGCTTCGGGCAGCATCTTGCTCAATGTGGCTCCACGAGGGAGGCTCGAGGGCGAGCTGGGTGGGGCTCCCGACGGGCAACTCTACGTAGACGTCCCGCAGGAGCTCGTGTTCAGCGCCTCGAACGTCGGCGGCAAGGCCCTCGAGCAGGTTGCGGTGGCGGTCGAAGTTTCGCCGGGGTTGACCATTCTCGAAGCCGGCGGCGCTGGTTGGAGCTGCACCGTGGGATCGCTGGCGTCGTGTGAGCGCCTGGAGCCCCTGAGCGAGTTCAGCTCGGCAGAGCTGAGGCTCCGCGTTCTGGCCTCTGCCGGTGCAATTCCCGTGGCGCATGTGCAGGTGTTCGACGTTGCTGCTTTCCCCTATGAGTGGCGGCCACTCGCTCAGACCGAGCTGGTTGTGGCGACCGGGGTAGAGGACCTGGCCGCGCAAGTCACGAGCATGGGTATTGCTGGATGCGGGCTGCAAGTGCACTCGGTCTCGGCATTCAATGCCGGCAACCGCAATGCGGCGGGAGTCGTCATCGATGGGTCAGTGGGCGCGCCGGCAAGCGTCCATGCGGTCGCAGGCGAGGGGTTCGAGTGCTCGACCACTGCGACCACGTACCGATGCTCCTCCGAGCGCGTCGTCGCCGCAGGAGAGGCGTCGCCTGCGCTGCTAGTGTCGATCCTGAACGCGCGTGCGACCGAGACCGCCGTCCATAGCGGAGCCGTTTCCGCGATCGACGGATTGCCAGACGCTGAGCCAGCAAACGACAGCTTTGCTGCCGCAGTGGCCAACGGAGATCCGCGCAACCCAGCACCCGACGCAGATGCAGATGGCTGGCTCGATTGCGCGGACAACTGCCCCTTCAACCACAACCTCGATCAGGCAGACGCTGATGCTGACGGCTTGGGGGACGCCTGCGACGTCGGCTCGGTCGACCTGGCCGTGGTGAAGTCTCACGCGGGCAGCTTCAAGTTGGGCGGTCTCGGGACCTACACCATCGGCGTGGTCAACGTGGGCGACGCCGCGACGACCTCCGCGATACGAGTGGTTGATCTGCTGCCACCCGAGCTGTCGTTCGTGAGCACGAGCGGCACTGGTTGGTCTTGTGTATCGAACCGAGGCGTCGTCGAATGCGAGCTCGCATACGCGCTGGCAGCCGGGGCGAATGCACCGGACCTGACCGTTGTCGTGAGTGTTGCCGCGGCCAGACCCATGGAGGTCGTCAACGTCGCGACTGTCTACAACGCAGACGACATCGAGCGTGACAACGACGGCGCCGCCGATCGGACGGCACTCACAGGCGAGATCGACCTGGCGCTGACGTTGCATCGATCCGGAGGGGTCGAGATCGGCGCGGACGTCACCTATACGACAACTGTGAGTAACGTTGGATCCTTGACCACTTCGCAAGAGGTGATGCTCGCGCAGTTCATCCCGGCAGACTTCGACGTCGTCAGTGTCGTGGCGCCGGGTTGGAGCTGCTCACGCTCCGATGCCCTCATGTGTATCCTCGACCAGGTGCTCCCCGCGGGAAGCGCTGCTGCTCCCGTCGCCGTGACCGTGCGTCCCGGCCCGATGGCCGCGCTCGAGGTCTCGTGGGTTGCGAGTGTGCAAACCACGGGAGACATCTCGCTCGCGAACAACCAGGTGTTCGACGTGGCGCCTGTGGGAGGCGCGACCGATATCGCGCTCGCGAAGTCCCACGTAGGGTCACTTCAGGTGGGTGAGCCTGGCATCTACATCCTCGAAGTCACGAACCAAGGTGCGCGTTACATCGCCGAGACGCTCTCCGTGGTGGACGACTTGCCCTCGGGCATCAGCGTCGTTGGAGTGGAGGCACCAGGCTGGAGTTGTGCGGTGCACGGCCAGCAGGTTCAGTGCTCCTTCGCGCGAGGGCTCTTGCCTGGTCATACGGCCTCTGTGGCGATTCACGTCTTTGTGGAGGCCGACGCGTTCCCGCGCGTGACCAACGTGGCAACCGTTGACCTATCGTCGGACGAAGACCCCTCCAACAATGCGGCGACTGACGTCGCGGTGGTCGAGCTTCCTCCGGACTCGGACGGCGATGGGGTGCTCGACGTGAACGACAACTGTCCTGATGTGGAGAATCCGGATCAGTCTGACCTGGACGGGGATTCCATCGGCGATGCGTGCGATCCGGATGCCGACGGTGATGGAATCCCTGACAGCGACGACAACTGCCAAGACCTTGCGAACGCAGATCAGGAGGACGCCGACGGGGACGGGCAGGGAGACGCTTGCGATGTCGACGACGATGGGGATGGTGTCCTCGACCAGTCCGATCAGTGCCCCGGCACCGGCAGCGAGGGCATCGTCGATCCCGCCACAGGTTGCAGCGTGGATCAGGTGTGCCCCTGTTCCGGGCCGCGCGGTGCCGACATCGCCTGGCGAAATCACGGGGCGTATGTTTCCTGCGTAGCGCAGGCAAGCCAACAGCTTCGGCGGGCCGGTGTCTTGGATGCGAGAGCTGCCGGTCGCTTGGTGGCCGAAGCGGGGAGATCGGACTGCGGAGCGGACCGCTGCTCGAAGCCTCACCGAGCGCTCAAGCACTGCGGTAAACACGACAAGACGAAGCACAGAAGACACGACTGTCGCGAGGAGGACAAGAAGCACGGCCACCGCCATGACGCGAAGAAGCATGGGCACCACGAGGCGAGTCGAGGTCCAAGGTCCCCGTAACCCCACCCCACACCGACCCGAGGCCCACGCTCGCGAACAGCGACTGCTTCGGTGGACGCGCGCGGTATGGCGACACGCGCCAGCCGCTGCGTCAGGACCGCCACTCAGGCGCTTGTCGAGCCCTAGGAACGGGCCAAGGCCGAACGCCAGGTTGGGCGAGGCGTGGAAGACGAGCGGCACGTGAAGCTCAGTGCGCAGGCTCGTCGTGCGGTAGAGCGAGCTCTCGATGGCGACCTCGGCTTCGAGGGCTTCGTAGCGTACATACTGCCCTAAATCGCTGTCGAAGACGCGCCATCCGGCAGGTTTCACATCCGACTCGTTCCAGCGCTTCTCCCAGCCCACCGCCAGCGAGGGGAAAAGGCTCACGCGCTCGCTGAGCACCACATCGAAGCGGGCGACTGCGGACAGGTGCAACCCGAACCTGTCCTCATTCCACAGCTCGTGTGCACGGCGAGCACGAGAGGCTCCGATCGCGAGCCCGAGCGCCACGCGGTCGACGACGAAGTACGAAATCTCGGGAGCTCCTTGGACTTCCCATTCATGCCAGCGGTCGTCGTCGCTGCGGCTCGCGTCACTGGCCCAGTAGCCGTATGCCGCCCCTCCCGCGAGCACGCGCCCCTCGTCGCTGATCCGCGGAGCGAGCGTGGATTGCGCTTTCACAGACGCTGCAAGCGCAAGGAGCCAGAATATGAGGAGTACGACGAGGCGTTTCAAAATGAGCCTCCGATCCACGTCGCGACGCCGAGGCGAAAGCGCATCCCAGTGGGGATGGCCGCCTCGCCCGTCCACTCGAGCCCACCGCTGTGCCTCCCTCCGGCAACGGCTTCGACGAGCAGCTCGGGACCAAGCCCGATGCCAATGGACGGCGCGGCATGAAACACGAAGGGTAATGTCAGCGTCGCGCGCGCGAGCTCCTGCGAGGCTGTGCCGCGAACGCTGACGACGGGAAGCGCCGAGAACGACCCGCCACTTGCGGCAGCGTCGCCCTCCTGGTTTTGCGGACGCACTCCCGTGAGATTCACGTCGTTGCGAAGGCGCCCCCAGCCCACGCCGAGACGCACGAGCAGGCTCGTCCGCCCTGAGATCGGCACCTCGAACAGTGAATGCACCCGACGAACGTCTGGCGGCGGCTGACGTCGTAGGTCAGCACGACTGCGTCTTCGGGATGCCCGCTCTCGCGCTCAAAGCCCAGGCCGATCCCTGCGCCAACGCCCACGTGGTCGGCGATGAAGTAGGTGAGAGCCGGCGCCAGCGTCACGCGGTAGTCCGGGTGGCGGCGATAGGCCACGGCGGAACGGTCGTTCGACCAGACGCCTGACACGCCGCCTTCGAGCAGCACCGCGCCGCGGTCTGAGAACCGCGAACGAAACGTCGGGTCGCCGGACGCGCGCGCCGGTCGGGCCGCGAGCCACAGGATGGCGCAGGTGATCAGCAGGAGGAGACGCACGGGGCGTGGGGTAGCATGGGTAGCATAGGACGAGGGGTTTCCCCGCGACTAGGGCGACGACACGGCCGGCGAGGGCGCTCGTCCCTCCGCAACTAGATTGTAGAACGCGACGAAGGACAGCGATGCTGCAAGGAGCACTACGACGGCTCCGAGCCCACCTGGCAGCGAGCCGGCGCGCAGCTCTTTCGTCCTTGCCACCAAGCGTGCATGCTCACGGTCGAACACGACCGCTGTGCCCTTGCGCGCGAGCAGCACCACAGCCCACAGCGTCATCAGCGGACCCAAGGGCAACGCGACGACCCAAGTCAGCGACGCGACGAGTGCGCTCCATCTCGCCCAGGGCTTGCGCAACAAGAGCGCCGCCCCTGTCGCGACGAGCGCGCTGCCCAGCACGAAGTAGAAGAAGAGCCACCCTTGCGGTGGGCCGCTCAGTTTGGACGCCGCTGCCAGTGCCATCCCCAGGAGTGCGGTGGCAAGCGGCAGCAGACCGAACGTCACGAGCCCCACGCCCAGCCGAAAAAGCGCTCGCTCTCGCGGCAGATGGGCGCGGCGCTGGTCGAGGAGCGCATGGCCGCAGGCGGTACAGAAGCTCTCGCCGGCGCGTTGGTGTTCGCACTCGTTGCAGAGGCTGTCCCCACAGCGCTCGCACTGTGCGTGTGCTTCGACTTCGGGATGGTGTGCACAGCGCATGGGGGCAGAAAGCGTGGTTGAGGTTCTTGGGGTGCGCCCGTGCCAGGGATGTCAGTGTGGAAGACTAGCGGCACTGATGCCTGCTCGCGTGCTGCTACATGGGAAGGCAGATCGCGCCGACCGTCGCACCGCTTCTGTCCTGCAGCACGAAGGTGGAGGACGGGCAGAGTTTGGCGCAAGCCTGGTCGGCGGACTCATC
>CAYNOM010000224.1:0-8743 GCA_964398415.1 uncultured Polyangiales bacterium
CGCCGAGCATGTAGCCGGGCTTGATGTCCATCAGCAGGTTCGACGCGTTGCCCGCCACCTCGGCGGTGATGCCGGCGGTCATGAGGTTGGTGGTGACGTTGCCTGGGGCGAGGGCGCCGTAGGTGAGCTGCGTCAGCTTGCCTTCGCGCAGGCGATACACGCGCGAATCGCCCACGTGCCCCACGAGCACGCCGTCGTCGACCGCGAGCAGCGCGACCATCGTGGTGCCCATGCCGCGCTGACCCGCGTTGCGCTGGGCCGCCTCGAAGATGCGCAAGTTGGAGAGCTTGACCCCGGTGATCAGGCGGTTTTCCTGATAGCCGCGAGTCTTGTCCATCTTGTACGGCCAGGTGGCCTCGGGATCCTGTCCCGTTGCGCGGAAGAAATCGCGCAAGGTGTCGATCGCCATCTGGCTGGCGATCTCTCCCGAGGCGTGACCACCCATCCCATCCGCGACGATGAAGAGGTCTTCATCGGAGAGGATTTGGTAGTTGTCCTCGTTGTGGTTGCGTTTCATGCCGACGCTGGTGTCGCCCGATGCTTCGACGCGCACGCGAAATCCCTCCGAAAATCCAGCGATTACGCTACCAGCCCTCTGGCCCACAAGTCAATCCGGCGATGAGGCCAGGATGCGCCATGGGGGGCCGAGTCTCAGCTCGAGCGGTCCCTGGGCCTCCAGCAGGTCGCCGTCGACGAAGTAGGCGAAGCGGCCCGCCGGACTCTCGAGCTTGGCCCAGGCGGTCATGGTCTCACGTGCGACCCTCGTCGTCATGCCGCGTCCGGCCCACACCCGCGGTAGCTCCCGTGCGACCTCGGCCGGCTTGCCGTGGATGGCCAGGAGCTGAAAGCGCTCGTCGCTGTCGAAAGCCCGGTGAAATGCGCGAAAGCCGAGGCCCAGGTGAGGCACCGTGCCCGCGGCCACCGACAGGTACGAGCGCTGCTCGAGCTGGCCCCCATCGAAGGTCAGAGACAGCGTGCTCTCGGTGAGCAGCTCGCGGATGCCGGGGCCGAAGACCAGCGCGGAGCTCGCGGCGCGGGCGAGCACGCGGGCCGCGGTGAAGGGCGTGGGGGCGCCGTGGCCGGCCCGATAGTAGGCGTCGAGGTAGCCGACCATCACACCCGTGCCAAACAGGAAGGCGAGCCGCGACCCCACCCGTAGGGCGGGGCGTGCTCGCCAGCGGGCCGCATCGGGGCGGGTCCATGCGTCGAGGGCCGATGCCAGCAGTTGCAACGGTCGCTTGCACGGGATGCCGAGCGAGTGGGCCACGGTGTTCATGGTGCCGCCGCGCAGAAGGGCCACATCCGGCAGCGTGGCCCCGCCGTAAGCGTTCAGCAGGGCAGTCAGCGTTGCGGATGCGGTGCCATCGCCACCCACGATGCCCACGTGCCGCGCGCGGCCCGCCGCCACCCGGGTTGCGACGCGGCTCAAGTGGGCGAGGTCGTCCGTCGGAAGCAGCGTTGCCCGGCCTGCGCACAGGGTCTCCATGCGCGCGAGGAGGGTCGGGTCGCGGCGCAGGGCGCCCGCGTTGCGGTTGACGATGACGGCTGCATACACCGGCGAGGGGTAGCAAGGTGCGGTCGACTTGGCGAAGCCCCGCGTTCGCGATAGGCAGGGCAGGCCATGGACGACGCCGCAAGCGAGCTCGAGCAGTTGCGTGCCGAGGTGCGGGCCCACTTGGAGTGGGAACAGCGCCTGGGAACGGTCGGCGTGCCGCGGGTGAGCGTGCCGAGCGTGCCTGTCCCGGTGCAGAGCGTGCCCGCGCCCGTGTCTGTGCCCGCTGGGCCGTCGTCGAGCCCCGCGCCCGCCGCGTCCCGTCGCGAGCGGCTCGCGTTGGTCGAGGAGCAAGTCAGGACGTGCACGCGCTGCGAGCTCCACACGGGGCGCACCCAAACCGTGTTCGCCCGTGGCAACCCCGATTCACCCTTGGTCTTCATCGGTGAGGGGCCGGGGCAGGAAGAAGACCGCACCGGGCAGCCCTTCGTGGGACCGGCGGGCCAGCTCCTCGACAAAATGATCGCCGCCATGGGCCTACACCGAGACGACGTCTACATCTGCAACGTCGTGAAGTGCCGCCCGCCCAAGAACCGCACCCCGCTGCCCAACGAAGCCGGAGCCTGTGCGCCGTTTCTCGAGGCGCAGGTCGATACGGTGGCCCCGCGCGTGATCGTGGCTCTCGGCCGTTGTGCGGCCGAAAACCTGGGGCTCGTGCCTGAGGGTGGAAGCTGGCGCGGGCGTTGGGGACGCTACCGGGGCATCGACGTCATGCCCACGTATCACCCCGCATTTCTGCTGCGGAGCCCCGAGTTCAAGCGTCCCGTGTGGGAAGACCTGCAGAAGGTCATGGGCCGGCTCAAGAGCGCGGGATGAGACGGGAATGGAGCGTGCGTGCGGCGCTGACCACTGATAGCATGCAAGGTGTGGGTAGGGCCGAGCGCGAACAGCACGACGAAGCTCTCGAGCTTCCGTCTTGGCCCGATGAGGACATCGACGACGAGGGCGCGAGCGACGACGAAGAAGACGGCGGGCGCGACGAAGACGGCGAGCCCACCGGGCTCGAAGACGATGCTTGCGACGACGGGCTCTTCGAAGACGAGTCTGAGGACGTGGGGCTCGATGTCGAGACGGGCACGCTCGACGGCCTCGATCCTTCGAGCCTGGTCGAAACCGACGACGAGCTGACGTTGCCAGACGCGGAGGGCGCCGACGTCGAGGTGGGCGCCGAGCTCGATCTACGAGAAGACGAGGACGAGGGCGGCTGGACCGACGACAGCGAGGCGAGCGGCGGCGATTTTCACGGCGACCTCGACGATGGGGAGGAGCTGCCCGGCGACGAGGACGACCGCGGTGCGGAGGGCGTCGACGACGCTTCCCACCTGGAGCTCGACGACGCCGCCCTGCCACCGCTCCCGGAGGGGCACGAAGAGGGTGAGGGGCTCGTCGACGAGCTCGACGACGGGGTGGCGGACGATGCCGTTCGCGACGGCTGAGCCGCGGTCGGGCGACGCGGGCTGAACGACACAGGAAGCGAGCGATGCAGGACGGAAAGCTGCTGTTCGAGTGTTTGCGCGAAGGCATCGGCAAACAACCGACGGCCGCCGTGCGCGACGCGCTCGGGCTCGCCGAGCCCGCAGAAGACCGCGAGATCGCGCGCGCGCTGACCGAGTGGCTCGCCAAGGAGAGCCTCGCGCACCTCGTTGGGGAGCAGGGTGGGGCGGGGGCCGAGGAGCGCGGCAGCTTCGTGCCCCAGCCGGTCGAGTTCAACGACACCTCGTTTCTGGGACAGCTCAAGCCACGCAGCCAAAAGCGGGGCGATACGGCTGTCGACGAGGTCAACGACGTCACGACCTTGCTCGCCGTGCTGCGTGCCGGATCCCTCGCGCAACGTCGCGCTGCTGCGCGCCGCATCGCCGAGGTCTTCGAGAGCGTCGGGGGCGACGAGCGTCGCGCGATCGAGCAGGTGCTCGAGCAGCTGAGGGATGTCGAGATCGCGCCCGAGCTGCTCGAGTGCCGCCTCAAGATCTCGGGCATTCCGGGGCGCGAGGCCCAGCTCACGCTGCGTGAGGTCCGCCAGCTTTCGGCCGACATTGCGCCCAAGATCACGGCTTACTGGGACGGTGACCTGCTGGTCGAGCCGCTGATGGCCCTCTCGGGCGACCAGCGCGCGCAGCTCCTCGTGCACGCGCGTCATCTCGACGATCTCGTGATCGCGCACGTGGCGGCCCTGCTCGAAGGCGCGACGGGCTCTCCCGATCGACGCGTGCAGCGCGCGATGCTGTCGGCCGTGCGCTACGCGGGTGATCCGCGCCTCTTGCCGGCGCTCGTATCGCTGCTCGAGGTGGGCGACGGGGAGCTCGTGATGGAGGCGTCTCGCGCCATCAGCCGCATCGAAGACCCGCGCACCTGGAAAGCCTTGCTCGCCGCCTACGAGCGCAGCGTCGTGGATCGCGAGCGCATCTCCTTGGGGGGCGCGCTCGGCCGTGTGGGAGACGTGCGCGCGGCAGACTACGTCCGAGAGCAGCTGAGATCGCAGGACGAGCACGTGTTGATCCGCGCCATCGAGGCCATGCGCACCCTCGGTAGCGCCGACGACTCCGACGCCGTGGCGGCCTTTGTCGCGTCGAAGGATGCGGTGATCGCCACCAAAGCCGCGCATACGCTGGCGCGCATCGGAGACGCCCGCGCGCTGCCCGAGCTGACGCGGCTCGCCCGAGAAGCGCCCGCGGGCGCGGTGCGAGCGTCGATCGAGGAGGCCATCGAGCACATTCGCGCGCGTCTCGTGCTGCGTGGCGAAGAGCCCCCGAGCGAGTCGCTGCTCGTGGTGCTCGATGAGCAGCAGCGCGCGGAGGGCTCAGCGCTCTTGCGCGCGCCGTTTGGAGTGCGCCTGCGGGGCTACCGTCACTTCCTCGCGGGACGCCTTTGGCAGCTGTTTGGTGCCACGCAGCGGGCGCTCGTGCGCTTCGACTTGGCGGCGAGCTGTCGTCCGGGTTGGGCTGTGCCTCTCGTCGCCGCAGGCATGTTGCAGGCGGGCCGCGAGGAGTACGCCCAGGCGCTCGGCTTGTTTCGACGTGCGCTCGATGCCGAACGCGAGCGTGTCGAGCGCAATCCCTTGATCATGCGTGTCTTGGCTCGGTGCTTTTTGCGCCGCTCCGAGCAGGTCGAACGCGACGGGCGGGTGGCCATTGCGCGCGGGCTGCTCGATGAGGTCATGTCCCTCGATCTGCGCCACGCGCCAAGCTCCCTGCGCTTCGAAATCGGTCGACGTCACGAGGCGCTGCGCGTCCTGGGGGCAGGTTGATGCGGCCCCTCTCCGAGCTCGAGAATGCGGTGCGAGGCCGACTCGCTTCACAGGGCGCGAGCGGCGTGCGGCGCGTGGCGTGTCACGTGGGCGGCGAGGAGGTGCTGCTTTTCGTGCGCGGCGCAGAGCTGCGCGCGGTGTGCACGTGTGCGCGCGATCAGTGCGAGCACTACCAACGCGCGCTCTTCTGGCTGTGCGGCGCCGAGGATGGGCTCGAGGGAGGTGACGACCTGCGCCTGCGTACGTCGCAGCGGCCGTCGACGCCGGTGCCCGTCGATCACACCGCGCTCGCCGACGCCGTCGATGGCCTACTCTTGGCGGTAGTGCGCGCAGGCGTGACGGGTGCTTCGTCGCCTTCGGTGCGGGATGCCATCGATCAAGTCGTGGTGCGCGCGCCGACGCCCTTGCCCCTCGGCCTGTCGCGCTTTCTCGGGCGCCTCAACGATGCCCTGTCGCGCCAGGACGTTGGCAAGACCGCTCGCGTTCTCGAGGGCGCGCGCCGTTTCGCCGATGCACTGCGTGAAGAGCGCCCGAGCTCCGAGAACCAGGCCCGCAGGTTTGCGTGGCTCGGCACCGGGGCTTTCGGCGCGCGTGCGCTCGAGCCGATGGAAGACGCGATGCTGCTCGAGGTCGGGCGAGAGCGCGTCGCGGGTCTTCAGCGCAACGCCATCGAGCGTCGCTACTTCGTGCACTTGAAGAAGCTCGAGGTCGTGCGTGAGGAGCACCTGCGCACCGATGCCGAGGCGTCCGTCGGGCCATGCCCGCGCCTGCTCCACGTCGCCTTTGGCGAGCTCGAGCAGTTCGGCGTGCCGCGGCGAGCGCGCCTGCTTCAGTACGCCGTGGCAGCTGAGCTCACCGACGCCCACTGGACGCTGGTCGAGCCCGTCGTGCAGAGCTCGGTGCGTGAGCTTCGGCGCCGCTACGTGGCGGCCGTGCAGCAGTGTCCCGCCCAGTCTGAGCCCTTCGTGATCTTCGCGCCGGCGGAGATGCAAGAAGAGCCCCGTACGGCCCTCGTCGACGGGCAGGGTGAGCACCTCGGCTTGCCCGAGGAGGCCGAGCAGCCCTTGGCCGACGTCCTGCGTCACCTCGCCAAAGACGCGACGCTCGTCTGGGTCGCGGGCCGCCTGATGAGCCTGTCGCGCGGCCTCGTGCTGCGGCCGGTGAGCGCGCTGCTCAAGCGGGGCGATGGCTTGCATTTCGTCCGGATCACGTGACGCCTTTCCCCGAGGCCGGCACGGGCGTAACGTTCGCGGTCCCGCCACGTACACATGCCGAGGTCTCGCGATGAGCAACGACGCCTACTACGACAAGAACGACCTCGCCCGCTTCGGTGAGATCGGTGAAAACGCGCCCGAGCTCGCCAAGAAATTCTTCGCTTGGTACGGCGCGGTGTTCGAGGAGGGGGCGCTCTCTGCACGCGAGAAATCGCTCATCGCGCTCGCCGTGGCCCACGCCGTGCAGTGCCCGTACTGCATCGACGCCTACGCCAAAGACTCGCTCGAGAAGGGTGCCGACCTCGATCAGCAGACCGAAGCCGTGCACGTCGCTGCCGCGATCCGCGGAGGGGCGTCGCTCGTCCACGCGGTGCAGATGCGCAACCACGTTCACAAGATCTCGATGTGACATGCGCAGAACCCTTCCCCTACGCTTGCCCTCCCTGAAGTCGCGCGATGCGGCGCTGTCGCATCCCGAAGGGCAGCGCGAGATGCTGCGTCGACTGCCCTTGGCCCGTGACTTCGACACGGCGCTACGCGAGCACGGTCAGTGGCCGCTCCGCGCCACCTCCGTGCAGATCCTGCAGCTCAACGTCGGCAAGCTGTGCAATCAAACCTGTCGCCACTGTCATGTCGACGCGGGGCCCGACCGCACCGAAGTGATGACACGAGAGACGATGCAGCTGTGCCTCGACGCCCTGTCGAACAGCGATATCCAGACGGTCGACATCACGGGCGGCGCACCCGAGCTCAACCCTGATTTTCGCTTCCTCGTGCGTTCGGTCCGCGCCCTCGGTCGGCACGTGATGGATCGCTGCAATCTGACGATCCTCGAGACCGGCGCTCACCGCGATCTGCCCGAGTTCTTCGCGGAGCACGGGGTCGAGCTCGTGTGCTCCTTGCCGCACTATCGCAGCCTGAGCACCGACCGCCAGCGCGGCGAGGGCGTGTTCGAGCGCTCGATCGCCGCGCTCAAGCGCCTCAACACCCTCGGCTACGGGCAGCCGGGGTCGGGTCTGAGGCTCGTGCTCGTCACCAATCCCGTGGGGGCCTTTCTGCCCGCCGCGCAGTCGTCGATCGAGAGCGAGTGGAAGCGCGAGATGCTGCGGCTTCACGGTGTGCGCTTCGACGCCCTCTATTGCATCACCAACATGCCCATCAGTCGCTACCTCGAGTGGCTCGAGCAGAGCGGAAATCTCGAGACCTACATGCAGAAGCTCGTGACGGCCTTCAACCCAGCTGCCGCCCAGGGCGTCATGTGTCGCACGACGCTCTCGGTCAGCTGGGACGGCCGACTCTACGACTGCGACTTCAACCAGATGCTCGAGCTCGGCGTGGTCGACGGAGCCCCTGCCCACATTCGCGACTTCGCGCTCGAGGGCCTGGTAAGGCGCGACATCGCCGTGGGGCGCCACTGCTTTGGCTGCACCGCCGGCGTAGGCTCCTCGTGCGGCGGCGCGACGGCTTGAGCGGCTCGCTGTGCTAGTGGTTGCGGTCTAGATGGGCATGCATTCCACTCCTGGCACCATGGTGACCCTCGACCGGGCCGTATCTAGCCGACCTTTCGCCCGCGCCGTGCCTTGGTCGCTCTGGGGCATGGCAATCTTGGCCCTGGTGGGTTTTGCTGTTCTTTGCGCAGCCAGTCAGATGGACGACCCGTACATCTACGCTCGCTACGCGCGAAACCTTGCGCGTTACGGCGAACCCGTGTGGAACGCAGGCGGTCCTTGGGTCGAGGGGTTCTCCAGCATTGCGTGGCAGCTCGTGTATCTGGTCGGTCACGTGGCTGGAGCACCCGTGCCTGGCTTTGCGCGAGCGATCGGGTTGGTCACTCTCGTGGCGCTTTCTGTCGTCCTTGCCCGCGACCTGGCTCGGATCGAAGGCCGAGGATCGCACCTGTTGGGTGCGGTCGCGCTCGCCACGTCGGTCGATCTTGCCTTCTACGCGACCTCGGGCATGGATCATATCCTGTGGGCGCTGGTGGTCTGGGTCATGCTCCGCTGGACAGCGTTCTGCGAGCGCATCGAAGCCCGCCACTTTGCCGTCGCGGCAATGGGGGTTCTCGTGCGGCCCGAGGGATTCCTCCTGCTTCTGCTGCCGAGCGTTCGCTTGCTCTTGGAGCTGCGGGGTAAGCCCTTCAACGTGCGTGCGGCCCTCGCAGAGCTGCAACGATCGGGGGCTTGGATCGGTGTGAGCCTCGTCGCCGTGCTGTTCGTGCTGCGACGAGCATGCTTCGGGCGCTGGTTGCCGAACGCGGCCGCGGCCAAGCATTATGGGGGCCCAATGCTCGGGCGGCTCTTCGATGGGGTCGCCTATCTGAGTGTGGGCGTGGGGCTTTACGTCACAGTGCCCCTGCTCCTGTGGTTGGTGGCACGCGACTCCGAGCCCACCCAGGACGCGCTTCGTGCGCCCGACGCGCCCCGCGCGCGCCTCGACTCCCTCGCTCTTGCGTTCGTCGGGGTCTCAGGCCTGCTCATCCTCGTTGGGGGAGGGGACGACGTGTCTGCGTTCGGCATGACCAGACTCTTCGTTCCGCTCGTCGCGCCCCTCACGTGGCTGCTCGTGAGGGCGACGGGCAAGTACGGATGGGGCACCGCCCTCGCTGTCGTTGCGATCTTGGTCATCACTCGGACCCCGAACGCGCTGGCGCTGCTCAAGGTCGGTGCGCATGTCACGAATGTATCGCGCGTCGCCGACGTGGTGAGGACCGGCGTGTCGGGTTTTGGAAGAACG
>CAYNOM010000225.1:0-8730 GCA_964398415.1 uncultured Polyangiales bacterium
GTCCGCCGCATCACCTTGGGCGACCGACCGCTCTGGGTCGGTACGGCCCACGACAACGATGTCGTGGTCGATGATCGCACGGTCAGTGCGCACCACTGTAGGCTCGAGCCCGAGGGCGGCGCGCTCGTCGTGCGCGATCTCGGCAGCACGAACGGTACCTACGTGCGCGGGCTCAAGGTGAAAACGGTGCGGCTCGGCGCGGGGGCCCAGATCCGCATCGGCCGCACCGATCTCAGGGTGGTCGCCTGTCGCCGCACCCAGGGCGACGCGTCAAAAAACCTCATCGCCGCCTCGCCGGCCATGCAGGCACTGCTTTCGGAGGCCGAGCAGTTCGCAGGCCTGTCCTGGCCGGTGTTGGTGCTCGGGCCGAGCGGCGCCGGCAAGGAAGAGATCGCGGGGGCGTTGCACCGCTTGAGCCCGCGCGCGTCCAAGCCTTTCGTGGCACTGAACGCGGGCGGCCTGCCTCGGGATCTCATCGAGAGCGAGCTGTTCGGGCACGAGCGTGGCGCCTTCACGGGGGCGGTGGGCCAGCGCCGGGGAGCCTTCGAGCAGGCCCACGGAGGGACGCTGTTCTTGGACGAGATCGGCGAGCTGCCCCTCGACATGCAGACCCGCCTTCTGCGTGTGCTCGAGACTTGGCAGATTCGCAGGGTCGGTGCGGAGGGATCCGTCGCCGTCGACGTGCGCCTCGTGTGCGCCACCCACCGCAACTTGGCGGCGATGGTGCGCAACGGCAGCTTCAGGCAGGACCTCTACTACCGACTGGCGCGCCTCGTGGTGCGTGTGCCGCCGCTGTCGGAGCGTCCCGAGGACATCGACGCGCTTTCGACGCACTTTCTCGGTCAGCTCGAGTCCGAGCTCGGGGTGCGGGAGCTGAGCGAGGCCGCCCGAAAGCGGCTCAAGCTCTACGCCTGGCCTGGCAACGCGCGCGAGCTACGCAATGTCATCCACGCGGCCGCTGCGGCGAGTGCGGCGCCCGTGCTCGACGTGGCCGACATCGTCGCGGCCGTGGAGCGCATCGCCGGGCCACTCACCGAGCGCTTGCCCGATTCCATCGCGGCGGAGCGCTTAGTCTCGGTGTACGGGGGCAATCTGTCGGCCGCGTCGCGGGCGCTCAGCATCCCGCGCAGTACCCTGCGCGACAGGTTGCGACGGCAGCGGGACTCAACCGAGGCCTAGGCGCTCGAGGTCGCCCTCGTCGAGCCCGAAGTAGTGGCCGACCTCGTGCAACAGGGTGACCTCGATCTGGTCTTCGAGCTCGTCTTCGCCGAAGGCTGCCAGGAGGTTGCTCGTGTAGAGCACGATGCGCGTGGGGGCGGGAGCATCGTGACCTTGAACCGGGCCGTCGAACAGGCCGAAGGCGCGCGGATCGAAGCCCGTCTCCACGAGATCCCGCGAGGGGCGGTTTTCGAGGATCACGGGCACGTGCGCGAGCTTCGAGGCGAACTCCTCGGGGAGCCCCTCGATCACCTCGCGCGCCACCTTCTCGATGCGGTCGACGTCGGCTGGGGTTGCCACGCCGAGCTCGGCCTCGTGCTGCTGGTCGAGGGTGAGCGCGCGCATGAAGTGGTGGATCTTGCCCGGCTCGTCGCCCAGCTCCTCGAGCACCAAGCCCAGGGTGTGGTGGGCGTCGGCGAACTCGGGATCGCGTTCGATCACCTCGCGCAGGTGTGCCGCCGCCGTGGGCAGGTCGTCCTGCTCCCAGGCGATCAGTGCGCTGCCGTAGCCGACATCGACGTCATCATCGCCCGCGAGCTCGCGCGCTCCCTCGAGCGCCTCGCGCGCTCCGTCGAGGTCGCCCTCGAGCAAGCAGGTCTCGAGGTCTGCCAGATGATCTTCGAGCTCATCGAGCTGGTCTTCGTTCAAGGTCTGCGTGCCGCCCATGGCCGCGAGCGTACACGAGGCTCGCCCTCAGTGCCCGCTCCATCGACGCATTCGCAGGTCGACGAGATCCTTCGCCACACCCCAAATGCGGGCGAGGCCCGTCGACTTCGAGGAGCCCGCGATGCGGGGACGACAGCGGATGGTCACCGTGCGCGTGGGCAGGCCCGCCGACAACACGCGGATCGGAAATTCGAAGTTCAGAAAGAACGTGTCGGGCTTGAGCTGGGCGGGGTCGAACAGCTCGCGCTTGAACAGATAGGGACCATCGCTCTGCATGCGCACGCCGTGCACGAGCGTGATCAGCGCGCGCACGCCGAACGACAGCACCTTGCGATCGAGGCCGTCGTTGCGGTGGTCGTAGACGGAGAAGACGACGTCGACGTCACCGGGCGCTGCGGCCTGTCTCAACACGGAGATGGCCTCGGGCTCGATTTGGCCGTCCGCAGGCATGAACGTAACCCAAGGCGCCGACGCCGCCGCGACGCCCGTCTTGAGTGCGGCGCCGATGCCGCGGTTTTGCTCGTGGCGCAGGCAGATTGCGCGTCGTCCCGCCAGGGCGGTCCTGGCCGCTTCGAGGGTTGGGTCTTTCGAGCCGTCGTCGACGAAGACGATCTCCGCGCCCGGCTCGTGGGCATCGAGGAAGGCGCAAAGCTCGGCCAGCACTGGGCCGATGTTCTCGCTCTCGTTGAAGGCGAACAGGACGAGGCTGAGCGAGGGCGTGTCCATGTTGGTCATGGACGCTCCCGCAGCACGCGCGCTGGCACGCCGGCGGCGACGGTGAACTCGGGCACGTCGTGCGTGACCACCGCGCCCGCGCCAATCTGCGCGCCGCGCCCGATGCTCACGCCTGGCAGGATGATGGCGCCCACGCCGATGTCGGCGTCGTCTTCGATGCGCACGGGCTTGAGCTCGACCGGCGCGTTGAAGATGGGCGTCTCGCGCCCCGCCTCCGTATGTTGTGAGGTCAGGATCTTCACGCCTGGGCCGATGCCCACTCGCGCGCCGATGCTGATTCCGGCGGCGGCGTGGAAAAAGCACTGCTGCCCGATCCAGGTCTCGTCGCCGATCTCGAGGAGGTTTTTGTAGTAGCCCTTGAGGATCGAGTAGTGGCCCACGTAGACGTTGCGTCCGAGGCACACGTTCTCGGGATGGAAGATCAGCACGCCCGTCTCGAACACGCAGTCGGGTCCGAGGCTTTTGAGCTGCTCAGGTCGGAACTCCCCGGTTCCGTGGGAGCGGTTGCGCATTGCCGGGAGAGTACCAGGCTCGGGAGCAGAGCGGCAGTCTGTGACGGGCGCGCGCAGGGCGGCCTCGGAAGGGGCCAGATGCTAGGGTGCGCCGCGTGCTACCCGAGTCGATTTTCACGCGCGACGGCGAGGATTTCGTCCCCACGCCCCTCGCTCACGGCCCTTGGCACGACGACAGCCAGCACGGCAGCGCCATGTCCGGACTGCTCGCCCACGCGATCGATGCTCTTCCCCGCGAGCGTCCGATGCAGGTCGTGCGGCTCACGATCGACTTGATTCGCGCCGCGCCGTTCGTGCCCGTGCGCGTGGAGACCGAGATCCGCCACGAGGGCAAGAGCGTGCAGCGCATCGAGGCCCGCCTCTTGGCCCACGGCGAGGTGTGCGCGCGGGCCCATGCTGTCCGCATGGCGTCGAGCGAGCTGCCCGTGCCCGACGAGTTCAACGAGCCCCACGAGATGCCGCGGCTCGATCCCGAAGCGCGCATTCCGCTGCCGCCCGCCAGGTCGACGGCCCTGCACGACGCACTGTGGCTATCGCCCGTGGACGGCTTCGCAGAGCCGATGATGTGGGTGAAGATGCTGGCACCGCTCGTGGCCGACGTGCCCCTTTCGCCGCTCGTGCGCGTGGCGGTGGCGGTCGACTGGGTCTACGCATGCGTGTCGCTGCGCCAATGGATGCGCGATCCCGCGCGCATCGCGCGCCGCCCGTTCGTGGCCATCAACGTGGACAATCACGCCGTGTTGACGCGGCCGGTCGAGGGCGAGTGGGTAGGTCTCGAGGCCAGCGCGCTCTACGGCTCGTGTGGGGCAGGTGCCTCGAGCGCCCGGCTGTGGGACACGCAGGGGCCCCTCGGGACGGCCACCCAGACGCTCTTGCAGCGCGGCCCCGAGAAGCGGCCCAAGGCGTGGGGGTGATGCTCAAGTCATGGCTCGCCGAGCGTGTGCGCTTCGATCGGCATGAGCTCGGCGGCGCCTTCGGAGACATCGGTACCGATCTCCCGCTGCTCATCGCCCTGATCGCCACCACCGGCCTCGACGCGGCCAGCGTGTGCATCGTGTTTGGCCTGCTGCAGGTGGTGACCGGAGTCGCCTACGGCATGCCCATGCCGGTGCAGCCGCTCAAGGCCATGGCCGCCATCATGCTGGCCCAGCGCCTGTCGCCCGGAACGCTTGCGGGCGGGGGGCTCGTGATCGGCGTGGCCATGCTCCTGCTCGTCACCACGGGCCTGCTCGATCGACTCGTGCGCGTGGTGCCCAAGGAAGCGGTACGAGGCATTCAACTGGGTCTAGGGATGACGCTCGCCACCCTCGCCCTGAAGGACTACGTGCGCGCAGACGGAGCGCGTGGCTATGTGCTTGCGGCCCTGTGTTTCGTGCTGCTGCTCGTGCTGCGCGCCCAGCGCAGGGTTCCCGCACCACTCGTCGTGATGGCGCTCGGGCTCGTGTATGCGCTCGCCTTCCAACTGGATGCAACGCAGCTGCTCGGTGCGTTCGGTTTGAGCGGGCCTACGTTCGTCGTGCCGACACAACGCGAGCTCATCGACGGCGCGTTGCTGCTCGCGCTGCCCCAGCTCCCGTTGTCGCTCGGCAACTCGGTGATCGCGACGAGCCAGACCGCGCGCGATCTGTTCCCCGAGCGTCAGGTCACGGTGCGCAAGATCGGCTTCACCTACGCCCTCATGAACCTCGTGGCGCCGTGGTTCGGGGGCGTGCCCGCGTGTCATGGCTGCGGGGGCCTGGTCGGCTTTCATGGCTTTGGCGCGCGGACGGGTGGCTCTACGGAGGCATGTACCTCGTGCTCGGCCTGTTTCTCGCGCCGGGCCTTCTGCACGTGGTGCACGTGTTTCCGATGCCGGTGCTCGGCGTGGTGTTGCTGTTCGAGGCGATCGCGCTGATGACCTTGGTGCGAGACGTGGCGACCGATTCGGGCGGACTGTGGATCGCCCTGGTCGTTGCGGCCTGCGTCATCGGCCTGCCTTACGGGTATCTCATCGGGTTGACCGTGGGCGTCCTGGTCAGCTGGAGCACCCGCCGCGGGCTCATCCGGGGTTTTTCGGATCGAAGCGGTAGATGACGCCGCGCTTGTGATCGGCGACGTACAACCTGCCCGTCGCGTCACGCCCGAAGGTGCTCGGGTGCATGGGCCAGGTGCCTAGCTCGGCAGGCCGGGGCTCGGCTTGCGCGTTCTCGTCGAGAGGCAGCGCGAGTGCCCACAGGTTGCCCGAGACGTAGTCGCCGTACACGTAGAGTCCGCGCAGGGCGGCGGGCTCGGGCGCGAGCGAGACATAGCCGCCCGTGATGCTCTGGCCTTCGTCGCGACCGTATACGAGGAGCGGCATGCGCATGCCCTTCGTGTCGCAATCGGGGGAGCGATAGCAGACGCGACCCTCGAGCAGGTTCCAGCCCAGGTTGTCGCCTGCCATGGCAAAGCCAACCTCTTCCCACAGGTTTTGACCCACGTCGGCGACGACCATGCGCCCCTTGGGATCGAAGCTGAAACGCCAAGGGTTGCGCACGCCGATCACGAAGGCCTCGGGCGCCACGTCCTCGCGGCCGATGAAAGGGTTGTCCTTGGGGATGGCGTAGAGGGCTTGGGCGGTTCCAGCATCGCCGCTCGCAAGCGAGTCGACGTCGAGGCGCAGGATCGAGCCGAGCAGTGTCTTGCCGTTTTGGCCATGGCCCTCGGGGTCGCCGCCCGAGCCGCCATCGCCAAAGCCCACGTACAGCATGCCGTCCGGGCCGAACTGCATGCCGCCGCCGTTGTGATTGACGAAGGGCTGGCGCACCTTGAGCAAGTGCTTGACGAGGGAAGGGGTCTCCTCGAGCGCCTTTTCAGGGTTGGGCACGCGGTACTCGCTGACGAAGCTGTAGGTGTCGCCGGCCTCGCGCGCGGTGTAGTTGACGAACATGCGGCCCGTCTCGCTGAAGCGCGGATGAAACGCTATCCCGAGCAGGCCCTGCTCTTCGCCTTCTTGGATCACCTCGATGTCGAGCCAGCGCGAGCGCGCCCCCGTCTGCACGTCGACGCGCGTCACGCGCCCCACCTGCTCCAGCACCACCATGTCGTTCTGCGCTGTCGGTAGAAACTGGATGTCGGTCGGCAGGGTGAGACCGCGCGCCACCGGCGTGAGCGTCACGTGGATGCGCGGTGTCACCTCGTCTCGAGGGTCGAAGTAGGGAAAGAACAGCACTTCGTCGATGCGCGGCCCCACGCGCTTTTCGGCTTTTCGCAGCACCTTCTCGCGCAGCTCGCTCTCGCGATAGAGGTAGAAGCCGCCCGCGGCGAGCAGGGCGAAGAAGCCCACGATCGAGAAGAACCGGATGATCCAGCGTCCCACGCGGGCACGATACACGAATGCTGCAGGGAGGCCCACGTGCTAACTAAGCGCGGTGCGGCACGCGTCAAAGTCTCGGGGGGGGCTCACGCTCCTCGCTTCGGTCTTCCTCTCGCTCACGGCCTGCTCGAGCGCGTCTGATGCGCTCGTCGACGTGAAGAGCGGCCTCGAACGCCCCGAGAGCGCGCTCTACGATCCCGTCGCCGACGTTTACCTCGTGTCGAACGTGGGCGGTGCGCCCCTCGCGCGTGATGGCAACGGCTTCATCAGCAAGATCTCACCCGACGGCAAGCTGCTCGAGGCTCGTTTCATCGAGAGCGGTAAGGGGGGCGTCGCGCTTCATGCTCCGAAGGGTATGGCGATCGTGGGCGACCTCCTGGCCGTCGTCGATCTCGACGGAGTCGCGCTGTTCGAACGCGTCAGCGGAAAGCCCGTCAAGCTGCTCGCCATCGATGATCCGGGTTTTCTGAACGACGTGCTCGCATGGAATGACACCACGCTGTTCGTCACCGACACCGCGAAGAACCGCATTTACCGCGTCTCGCTCGACGGCACGGTCTCGACGCTGATCGAGAGCCCCCGGCTCGGTGGGCCGAACGGCATCGCTCGGTGCGGCGACGGGCTGTGCGTCGTGGGCTTCGACGACGGCTCGATCACCCACGTGTCGCTCGCGGGTGAGATCGCGAAGCACGTGAAGGCGAGCGCGAGTGAGCTCGACGGCATCGTCATCGCGCCCGACGGGCGTCGGCTCGTGGCCAGCTGGGCAGAGAAAGCCGTGCTCGTCGCGGGCGACGACGGAAAGCTCGACACGCTGTTCAAGGGGCTCGAGTCTCCGGCCGACATCGGTTTCGACACGAAGCGCGGACGGGTGCTCGTGCCGATGATGCTCGAGGGGCGTTTCATCGTGCTCGCCCTGCCCAAGTGAGGAAGAGAGACATGCAAGCTGTGCCGCACATCACGCTGAGTCACGGGGGAGCGATGCCGACGCTCGGCCTCGGGGTCTTCGAGGTTTCGCCGGGTGCAGCGACCCAACAGGCCGTCGAGTGGGCGCTCGAGGCCGGCTATCGGCACATCGACACCGCGCGGCTCTACGGCAACGAGCAGGACGTGGGGCACGCGATTCGCGAAAGCGGCGTGCCGCGCAGCGACATCTTCGTCACGACCAAGCTGCGCAACGAAGACCACGGCTTCGAGGCGGCGCTGCGTGCGTGCGAGGCGAGCCTGATCCGTCTGGGGCTCGAGGCGCTCGACCTGTACCTGATCCACTGGCCGGTGGCGGCGCTGCGCCACGACTCTTGGGATGCGCTGGTCGAGCTGCGCGAACGCGGCCTGTGTCGCGCCATCGGGGTGAGCAACTACACCGTGCGGCACCTGCGCGAGCTCATCGCGTTCAGCGACGTCCTCCCCGCGGTCAACCAGTTCGAGTGCCACCCGTTTCTCGCCCAGCGTGAGCTACGGGCCTTCTGCGCCGAGCACGGGATCGTGTGCGAGGCCTACAGTCCGCTCACCCGCGGCGAGCGGCTCGCGCATCCCACGCTGGTCGAGGTGGCACGCGAGCTCGATCGCTCTGCGGCGCAGGTGCTGATTCGCTGGGCGCTGCAACACGGGATGGCGGTGCTGCCCAAGTCGAGCCGGCGCGAGCGCATCATCGAGAACGCTCAGGTGTTCGACTTCGCCCTGTCTGACGCGCAGATGGCGCGCCTCGACGCCCTCGACGAGGGCTTGCATACCACCTGGGATCCGACGCACGCTCCTTGAAGAGCCGTCGGAAAATGGCTCATAGCCGCTTACGTCCTCGGCCCAAACCTGCGAAATACGCAGAGTATTCCTCGGTTTGGGCCTCCGGGCGCGCTGGCTCTGAGCTCATTTTGCGACAGCTCTTGAGTAGAGCACCTTGTCGGGAGCGTTTGGAGATCGCGTGGGTACGACACTACAGCAGTTGCTACGGACCTCGGCGGAGCGCGCCCCGGACCACGTGGCCTTCGCGCGCGGCAAAATCGAGAGCAGCTATGGCGGCCTCGTCGAACGGGCAGAGCGCTTTGCCTTCGTGCTTCGTGAGTTGGGCGTGGGCCCGGGTGACCGGGTGGCCGTGGTGCTCGATGGCGACGACGATTACCTGGTGGCGTTCTACGGCAGCCTGATGGCAGGAGCCGCGGCGGTGCCCCTGTGCCCCGATACGCGCACAGGGCCCCTCGTTTACGCGCTCGCCCACAGCGGTGCCAAGGCCTGCGTGCTGGACGCGGCGAACCTGCGCTATCTCGATGG